>JBGQMP010000056.1:0-7767 GCA_041500685.1 Thermodesulfovibrionia bacterium
CTTCAGCCCAAGAGTTAGTTGAAAGAGGAGAGTCCGAACTCGGGGATATCGAATCAGGCATTAACGAAGGAGAGAAAGAGATTTCTCTCCTGAGATTGACGGTAGATAACTACAGGGATGAAAAAGAGCGCACAGAGAGAAAGCTATCTTACCTTAATACAGAGGTTGGGCAGTTAATAGGAGAAAGGGAGTTGATCCAGAAACTTATCAGGGAGAAAGAAACCGAAGTCCAGTCATCGGAAGCAGAGAGAGAAGATATGGAAAAGAATAGCGCTTCCCTCTTGGAAGAAATCACTGAGAAAAGGTCAAAGCTCGAAAGCTATCGTTCAGAGGTAACAGACCTCAGGCTTTCCATGGCATCCCTCAAAGAAAAGATGGAATCAGCTGTTAAGGAGAAGGAGGCCTTGCTCAAAAAGATAGAGGAGATCGATCAGAAGAAAGGTTATTTGTTTGAAGAAATCTCATCAGTAAGCTCTCGTATCTCCCAACGCGAAGCAGAGATAGCAGAGTATGAAGAAAAGATAAGATCACTGATCACTGTTGCAGATACACTCAGGAAGGAGATATCAGAAAGAAAAGATGTAGTTGAAGCAGAAAATCAGGACTTACTCAAAACAGAGCAGGAACTTAAGCACCTCAGGCGTGAAATAGATTCCCTTTCACAGAGAGTAGCAGAACTTGATATCTCCAGAGCTGAACACAGGGTGAAGTTAGATAACCTCTCTGAAAACATTCGTCAAAACTACGGTTCAGACATTGATACGTTAGAGATTGAACCTCTTACACCAGAGGATGAGGAGCGGCTTGTCGTGCTCAGAGAAAAGATTCAGGAACTCGGACCTGTAAACCTGGGCACACTAGAGGAGTATGAAGAACTGCGCACACGGTATGAGTTCCTCTCAGAGCAGCGGGAGGACCTGAACAAATCTATAGCAGAGCTCGAAGAGGCGATAACGAAGATAAATGCTACCACACGGAGGAGACTCAGGGAGGCCTTCGATGCGCTCAAAGCAAAATTTTCTGAGGTCTTTTCCGTTCTTTTCGGGGGAGGAAAGGCTGACCTGGTTTTGACAGATGAGGAGAATATCCTCGAGTCGGGTATTGATATCATAGCACAGCCTCCTGGAAAGAGACTGCAGAATATAAACCTCCTCTCTGGTGGAGAAAAGGCGCTCACAGCATTGTCCCTTCTTTTTGCAAGCTTTTTGATTAAACCAACTCCCCTTTGTATTTTGGATGAGGCAGATGCCACCCTGGATGAATCGAACACTGAGAGGTTTGCAAATATGTTGCGGGAACTGTCGAGGGATATACAATTTATTATCATCACTCATAATAGAACCACCATGAACGTAGCCGATTACCTGTATGGGATAACCATGGAAGAGGCAGGTGTGTCCAAAGTAATATCCATGCAGCTTGTTGAAGCATAAAGAGACCGTAACGCGTAATTCGTAAAGGGTTGATAAAAAACTCATCACGCATTACAGATTACGCATCACGATCAATAATATGAACAGTCTTGTAGACACACTGAATAATATAAAGTTATCAACTGCTCCTGAAGACCTTCTCTGCTACGGTTTTGATGCCTCAGGGATAGAAGCATCTCCTTCGGCAGTTGTCTGGCCAGAGCATACAGAAGATGTTGTAAGGGTAATGAAGTATGCCTTTGACAGCGGCATTCCTGTTGTTCCTCGAGGGGCAGGTACAGGCATGACAGGTGGTGTTGTGCCATTAACAGGAGCAATAATACTCAGTCTCGAGAAGATGAACAGGATTCTTGAGGTAGACCCTGAGAATCTCTGTGTCCTCTGTGAACCGGGCCTGATCAATGGGAGACTCCAGCGTGATCTTGAAAGAAGGAGTCTCTTCTATCCACCAGACCCTGCGAGTATGAACTTCTGTACGATAGGAGGAAATGTTGCAGAAAATGCAGGGGGCCCGAGGGCTATCAAATACGGGGTAACGAGAGACTATGTGATGGAGATAGAGGCGGTGCTTCCAAATGGAAAGATATTAACCACAGGCGTAAAAACTCCGAAAGGTGTTGTCGGTTATGATCTTACGAGACTCCTTGTTGGATCAGAGGGAACACTATCAGTATTTACAAAAATACGATTGAAGATTCTTCCCATGCCTGAAGAAGTCATCACCTTACTCGTTCTTTTCAATAATCTTGAGTCATCAGGCCATGCTGTATCCAAGATTATAACTTCCAAGATCATACCGAGGACACTTGAGTTTATGGATCAAGAGGCGATCAGAGCAGTTGAAAATTTTAAGCCCATCGGTCTTTCCAGGGATGTAGAGGCGATCCTTCTCATAGAGCTTGATGGCTATCCATCGACGATTACAAAGGAGGCGGAGAAGGTGGCTGACATATGTCAGCATCTCGGTGCAGAGGTGAATATGGCGGAAGATGAAGAAGCACGGGAAAAACTATGGGAGGCGAGACGTGCGGTTTCTCCTGCTCTTTATCATATAAGCCCAACAAAGATAAATGAAGATATTGTCGTTCCGCGAAACAGGATACCTGATATGCTGAAACGCCTCAAGAGGCTCTCAGAGGAAAGAGGTATAAAGATAGTAAACTTCGGGCATGCGGGCGACGGTAACATTCATGTAAATATCATGGTTAACAGAAGTAACAAAGAGGAATACAAAAAAGGGTTAGATCTTGTACAGGAGATATTTAAGAAAACACTCGAGCTTGGCGGTACTATCTCAGGAGAGCATGGCATCGGGTTGACGAAAGCACCTTATATAGGAATGGAGATTTCAGAAACAGCGATGTCAATCATGAAATCAATAAAAGAGGTATTTGATCCAAAAAATATCCTGAATCCCGGGAAAATGTTCCCCTCCTAAAGCAACTCTTACTGGAGATCGCCCCTGATGCCTATCCTTACTTTCTTTAATGGGGTATCCTTTTCACTCTCTTTTACTGCCTCCTCAACCAACCTTAGGAGGCCCATGCAGCACGGTACTTCCATATAGGTTACTGTCACGGATTTGATATTGTTTTCGCTGAGTATCATTGCCAGTTTTTCCTTATATGCATTTGCATTGTCAAGTTTGGGACAGCCAATTGCAAGTGTATGATCTTTGATAAAGTCGCTGTGGAACCCCCCGTATGCATAAGCACAGCAGTCAGCAGCTACCAGCAAATCTGCATTTTCATAGTATGGTGCCTTAAGTGGAAGCAAGGTTATCTGGACAGGCCAGTTCCTGAGCTGAGATTCTACCTTTTGATGTCTGATGGCATTGACTGCTATTGTCCTGTTGAGTGTTTGAGCGAGACTTCCTGGACAGCCGCATGGCATGGGTGCATGTTCTTTAGGAGTGTGTTTTTTCTGTGCCTCTTCCATCCTCCATACTGCTTCTTTACCCCGTGTTTTCAAGAGGTATTCTTTTGTTGCCTCTTCGTCAAAGGGTCTTGATTTCCTTTCGTCTATGGTTAATGCACCTGTTGGGCATTCCCCGATACAGTCCCCGAACCCATCACAGAAATCTTCTTTTACGAGTTTTGCCTTTCCATCAACGATCTGTAGGGCACCCTCTGAACAGGCACTTACACAATTGCCACAGCCATCACAGAGTTCTTCATTGATTGTGATGATCTTTCTTTTCATTTTTAACTCCTTTCTGAATTCTTTAGTTTCAGGATACATCAGGTAAAGACAAGAGTCTTTGACTTAAGTCAAGGGAGGGAATTAAAATGTACGGCCAAAGAGATTTATCTGAGATAACAAAGGAATAATGGACTCTTACTCTCAGAGGATTCTAAGAGATTGGCAGAAAAGGCTAAGGGGGTTCTCTATGGTGGTAAGCAATGAAGATGTGAAGGAATTGGTTGTTGAAGTTCCCAAAGGGCACAAGCACATAAGGACTACTATCGTATTTATGAATGGGGCAGAATTTACATTTCAGGAGGCGACGGTAGCAAATCTCGTAAGGGCATATATTACTGTCAAGACTCATCCGATAACAAACAAGATAACATTGAGAGGAGGAAAGCTTGCCAGAAGGAAAGATGGCTATGCTGAATGGCAACTTCTTGAGTTGGAAAATAATAAGCAATGAATTGGTTAAAATTCTCTTATAATGAAAGGAGTTTTAATTTATCAGGATCTGGGATGATAATGAGGTTATCCTTTTCAACAATGAGCCCTTTTTGTTTCAAAAAGGCGAAAGACCTTGACAGTGTCTCGGGTATCGTCCCGAGCAGAGAGGATAGCTCCTTTTTTGAATATTTGAGCCGGCAGACAGTAGTGCCGTTTTCAACAGTGCTGTTTTCGAACAGATAGCCGGCAAGCCTTGATTTAATATCTTTCAGTGACAGTTCCTCAATCTTTGAGACAAATTGTCTCAATCTCTTTGAATAACTGCTCATCATTTTTAATGAAAGCTCCGGATGCCTTTTGATGAGGTTTAGAAATCCTTCTCTCGAAATACGTATGAGGGTTGAATCTTCTAAAGCCATGCAGGATGCAGGGTAGAGCATGGAGTCAAAAATGGCAGCCTCTGCCACAAGGTCTTCATGCCCGTGGATATGCAAAGTATGTTCCTTACCATCAGGGGAAACTTTGTAGATTTTAACCTTCCCAGAAACAACAATAAAGAATGCACTTGCATCCAGTCCTTCAGAAAATATCTGTTCTCCTTTAACAACTTTTTTTAGAGAGGTGGAAGATTCAAGGAAATTTAGCTCCTTCTCTGCAAAAGAACTGAATAAGAATATATTGGAAAGAAATTTTCGTATATTCATACCTTAAATATTGTAGTAATCGCATGCCAATAGGTCAATGGGACTTATCAGAAAGTGAGCACCTCCCTTTTTATGATAAAGACATAAGAAATATCATTCTGAAGTTGTTTCATAATCTCGAGAAACTAAATTTGTAAAAATATTGTATATTTCTATGAGTAATAAATTATTTGAAGGGACATGAAATGAAAGCAGGGTTTTATCAATTTTCGCCTGCCTTTGGCAACAAAGAGGGAAACTTGGAAAAAGTTCTGTCTGCTGTAAAAGATGCTGATGTAGACCTCATCGTTTTGCCAGAGTTTTTTGCTACAGGATATCAGTTTGTTTCAAAAGATGAGGTCGCAAAGCTTTCAGAGCGGATACCGGAAGGAGACACAACAGAACTCCTTTCAGAGATATCCAGTCAGAAAGGCTTTTATATTGTAGCTGGTCTTCCGGAAAAAGACGGAGAGAGATTTTTTAACAGTGCCGTTCTTACAGGTCCGGATGGATTTATAGGTGTTTATCGCAAAACTCACCTCTTTTTTGAAGAAAAGCTCTTCTTCAGTCCTGGTGACACCGGATTTAAGGTCTGGAATACTGAGATAGGCCGTATAGGGATTATGATATGTTTTGACTGGTTTTTCCCCGAATCCATGAGAGTCCTTGCTCTTATGGGAGCAGACATCGTCGCACATCCTGCAAATCTTGTAATGCCCTTTTGCCCCGATGCCATGCCTGTAAGGTGTCTCGAAAACAGGGCATATGCTATAACTGCAAACAGGATTGGAGAGGAAAAAAGAAAAGAAGGACAATCCATCAGGTTTATAGGGCAGAGCCTGATTGTTTCACCAGAGGGAAAGGTTCTTATCAGGGCGATGGAGGATGAAGAGGTTTTAATGATTACAGAAATTGAACCTGAGTTGGCAAGGGATAAATCGCTCACTTCTCTCAACAACATTTTTGGTGACAGGAGACCTGAGATGTATTCGAATATTTCTAAACTGCGGCATTAAGACTTGCTAAATGTCTATGTAACAGATATGTGGAAATATTTAAGAATAGGGGACAGGGGAAAGCAAGGGCTTGAAAGGCTGGGAAAGACTGCTCCCCCTGCCCATTCTTAGGAAGTTCCCTCCATCGAAATGCCACCACTCAGGGGCTCCTCCCACTTAATTATCTTTACATAAATTGTGTTCGCTTAGCGAAGAATTTGTCAATGAGGAAAAGGTTTTAAATTTTTTAAAACTAAAGTTTTAAGTCTCGATGAATCCAAAAAATAAAAGTAAAGTAAAAGAGAGGAAAGATAATTTCAAAAAATATTGAACTGGCGAAATCAAAATTTGAAGGCATTGACAATATTGTGAGGGGATGCTTAAATATTTATTAGGGAAAATATTCCTGAAATAAAAAACTGACCGGTGGAGGAGAAAAACAATGAAGAAAGATGTTAACTGGTTTCTTGATCTTTATCAAGATGGACAATTGAATTTGGATCCATCATACCAACGAAGGAGCGTATGGACGTTAAAAGATCGAAAATTTTTCCTTGATACCATTTTTCGGAATTATCCATGTCCAGCCATTTTCCTTCATAAGGAAATAAATGAAGAAGCAGGAAAGCTCATATACCATGTCGTGGATGGCAAACAACGGCTGGAAACTCTCATACGTTTCGCTAAGAATGATATAGCAATGGATAAGGAATATGGGGATGCAAGACTGAATGGCAAAAAATGGAAGGGTATAGAGAACGATCCGAAGCTGAAAACGTGTTTTTCGAATTATCTGTTGGCCGTTGAGTATATCGATTCCGTTGATGGGAATTATGTCAATGAGGTATTTGATCGTCTCAACAGGATTTCAAGGAAGCTTGAGCGGCAGGAATTGAGGCATGCGAAATATGATGGTTGGTTTATAACGACATCGGAAACAGAGGCAGAAAAGGATGGATGGGAACGGTTTGGTGTTGTTACAAAGGCGAGAATGAAGAGGATGAAAGATATCCAATTTATCTCCGAACTTTTAATGATCATCCTGAAAAGTAATATCGACGGCTTTGATCAAGAAAATATTGATAGTGTGTACGCAGAATATGATTCACCAAATGAGACGTTATCAGATTTTTCTGAAGATGATTTTAGGAGCAAATTAGCATTTGCAAAAGATTATCTTTTGCATATGGAGAATCACAATGCTGCTGTTACCAAGTATGCCAGAGGATTAGGCAATTTTTATAGTTTATGGTCTTTTGTTATTCTGAACCAGCCCCGTTTGCAACATCCAAACGTTGTAGCTGAAAGATATGCAGATTTTATCTCTAAAGTTGAAACTTTGGCCAAAGAAAAAGATCTCGGGAAATTCCTGAAAGAACATGAGGGTGCTACTTATTCCAAGGCGTACATTTACTTGAGAAATTTGGTTCAGGCAAGTACAGATCAAGCGCAGAGGGAAGCAAGAAACAAAGTTCTCGAGAGCGTTCTTTTGAGTTAAAAAGTAAAAGACAACGGGTATTAGCATAACTTCCCGGAAAGATCCTACGGACATTATGAAAGCCTTCAAAATCTCTTGAAAGCTTTGCATTTAGGATATAAACTGTCACAATCTTTAGTTATTGCAACATCCACATTTTGCGGTATACAGTCATTTTTCATTTCCCACAAAGCTGAAATGTAAAAATTAAGGCTTTATACATCAGACAATGTTTGAAGAACTTAACACTTTTCCCCTCCTACTAATCTGCTGATAATCATAATTTTTTCTACCTAACGTAAAAGCAACATTTTTGGGCGAAGTTTCAGGTACTGGATTTGTCTCATAAGTACAAGAAAACTTGATATAATATATTTGCAACTTTTTGGATAAGAACTATATTATAGTAACGGAGTAAATGGTATGAATAATGCTAATTTGTACGATGAAATTGCCACATTAGCTTATGAACTGTATGAGAAGAGTGGTCGGGTGGAAGGCCGTGGCCTTGATAATTGGCTTGAGGCAGAGCAAATTGTGAGGAC
>JBGQMP010000057.1:0-7717 GCA_041500685.1 Thermodesulfovibrionia bacterium
AAGCTCTCTCAGCCTTTCTTCCTTTGTCTTTATTGTCTCTGAAACATTCTTGGCCTGCTCTGTCTCTGAGGTAACATCGGAACCTTCTTTTTTCAATCTGGAGATCTTTTCTGAAAGCTCATTTCTCTCTTGTCTGTATCTTTCCACTTCAAGGAGTAACGATCTCCTGTCTTCTTCTATTTTCAAAAAATCATTGATAACACTTGGGTCGTAACCCCTCTGTTCAAGGGCTTTCATCACTTTATCGGGATTTTCTCTCAGAAACCTTGCATCAAGCATTACCAATTCTCCTCACAAGTATAATAAACTACTATTTAGTACTGTTGAAGTCAAGGAAACATAAAACTTTGTTCACCCCTCTCCTTAACCTCTCCCTCAAGGGGAGAGGAATTAACCCCACCCAGCCTCCCCTTAGATAAGGGGAAGAGTGAGGAGGGGTTGGGAAGGGTGAATTAGTCACGGATTATGGCAGAAAGGCAAATGAATAAATTACTCGAAATATACCGAAGACTTTATCGTGCCTTTGGCCCCCAGCACTGGTGGCCTGGTGAGTCGCCCTTTGAGATTGCTGTTGGCGCCATCCTTACACAGAACACAAACTGGGGAAACGTCGAAAAGGCTATAGGGAATTTAAAAAGAGAGGAAGTCCTGAACGCAAAGAGTATTCATGAAATAAGGATAGACAGACTTGCATCATTGATTAAACCAGCAGGCTATTTCAATGTAAAGGCAAAGCGACTCAAGGCATTTATAAATTTTCTGACGAATGAATACCATGGGAGTATGCAACGAATGAGAAATGAGGAGATACAAACTCTACGAGCAAAGCTTCTTAAGGTCAACGGTGTCGGTCCTGAAACGGCAGATTCAATTCTCCTTTATGCCCTGGAGAAACCTGTATTTGTTATAGACGCCTATACAAAAAGAGTTCTTTCAAGACATAGGATCATGGAACATGAAAAACCCTATGAAGCGTTTCAGAAGTTTTTCCACTCATCCCTGAAAAAAGATGTAAAGCTTTTTAATGAATATCATGCTCTCTTTGTAAGACTCGGGAAGACATACTGCAGGAAGAAACCAGGATGTGAGGGATGCCCTCTGGAGGGTATTTAATAGGGTATTTAATATGGAGAGGTTCAGACTTGTTACCTCTTTTTCTCCTAAAGGTGATCAGCCTAATGCAATAAAGGAACTAGCAAAAGGCATTGAAAAGGGATTGGAACATCAGGTGCTCCTGGGTGTAACCGGCTCTGGAAAAACATTCACCATAGCAAATGTTATTGCGCATATCAACGAACCGACCCTTGTCATTGCCCATAACAAGACCCTCGCTGCCCAGCTTTATGGAGAATTTAAGGCACTATTCCCAGAGAATGCTGTTGAGTTCTTTGTCAGCTATTATGATTACTACCAGCCTGAGGCATACATACCGACAACGGATACCTATATAGAGAAAGATGCACTTATCAATGATGATATTGACAGGTTGAGACATTCAGCGACAAGAGCAGTTCTCGAAAGAAGAGACACGATTGTCGTAGCTTCTGTTTCGTGCATCTACGGCATCGGCTCACCGCAGGATTACATGGAAATGCACCTGGTTATCGAAGAAGGAATGCGAACTGAGCGTGATGAGATATTGAGGAGACTTGTAGAGATGCAGTACAGCCGTTCTGAAACTGAATTCAAAAGAGGTATGTTCAGAGTGAGAGGTGATATTGTAGAGGTCTATCCTTCATTCTCACTGGATAAGGGAATCCGCATAGAATTCTTTGGTAATGACATTGATGCACTCCATGAGTTTGATCCCCTTACAGGTGGGAAGATACGGAAGATCGAAAAAATTGCCCTTTTTCCAAACAGCCACTGGATAACACCAAGAAAAAGGCTCGAACCCGCATTAAAGAATATCGAAAAAGAGATGGATGAGAGGATCGAGTATTTTTTGAAGGAGGGAAAGGCTCTTGAGGCACAGAGGATTGAGCAGAGGACAAGATTCGATCTTGAGATGCTGAGGGAATTCGGATATTGTCATGGCATAGAGAATTATTCAAGACACCTGAGCGGAAGGCCTCCTGGTGAACCTCCCTATACATTGATAGATTACTTCCCCGAAGACTTTCTGATCGTTATTGATGAATCTCACGCAACGATCCCTCAGATTGGTGGCATGTACAAAGGCGACCGTTCAAGAAAACAGACCCTTGTCGGTTATGGCTTTAGACTTCCTTCTGCACTTGATAACAGGCCGCTCACCTTTACTGAGTTTGAGCACAGGGTAAACCAGGCAATTTTTGTATCCGCAACTCCCGGGCCCTATGAACTTGAAAAATCAGGGAGTCGGGTAGTTGAACAGATAATCAGGCCTACCGGCCTTATAGACCCGAAACTGACAGTACGCCCCATTGAAGGACAGGTGGAGGACTTGCTTGGAGAGATAGGGAAACGTACGGAAAGAGGCGAGAGGGTTCTCGTAACAACGCTTACAAAAAAGATGGCAGAGGATTTGACCGATTACTATACTGACCTCGGCGTGAGGGCCCGATATCTCCACTCAGATATTGATACCCTTGAACGTGTCGAGATACTCCGTGATTTAAGACTCGGAAATTTTGATGTATTAATCGGTGTAAATCTCTTGCGCGAGGGACTTGATCTGCCAGAGGTCTCCCTCGTTGCAATCCTTGATGCTGACAGGGAGGGCTTCCTCCGTTCAGAGCGTTCATTGATTCAGACATCAGGCCGTGCAGCAAGGAATGTAAACGGTGAGGTAATTCTCTATGCAGATACCATTACTGGCTCAATGCAGAGAGCACTCGAAGAGACTACGCGGAGGAGAAGGATACAGGAGGAGTATAACAAGAGAATGCATATCACACCTGAGACGGTGAAGTCCAATATTAAAGATATCCTGAGTTCAATATATGAGGCTGATTACTGGACTGTGCCTGCTGTTGCAGAAGAAAGGGCTGAATACGGGCATGAAGAGGAAACCCTGAAAGAACTTGAAGCTGAAATGAAAGAGGCCGCAAAGATGCTTGAATTCGAACGTGCTGCAAAGATAAGGGATAAAATTAAAGAGATAAAACAAAAGATGATTGAGATAGGTATAAAAAAAACGAGCAAGATGTAATTACCATGGCAGACAAAGTTTCTTCAGGTGAGGAAAAAGCGTGGGAGAAGCTTTTAGAGCTTGCCCCGGCAGATGTGTGTAAAAGGGCTGGTGTTCTATATGACGAAGAGACTACATCCTATAGAGTGAAGTCTTTCGGGTTTGACTTTTCCATCTCACCACAAAAGAGAAAGATTAAGAATCTATCCGAAAAAGGTGAAATCTTTACAAAGAGGCTCACTTATTTTTTTAACCTTTCTGTCCTATCCTATCTCGTAAATGCAAAAGACATCCCTCTATCTGAGCGGCTCATAAAGCCAGAAAATGTCAGGGGTGGAGAGTTTTTCTTCCAGGGTTCACACATGCTCCCTCTGGATAAAATTGCTGAAAAATACAAAAATGACATGGAGGGATTTGTTACAAGAGGAAGAGAATTCAATGGAAAAATGTTGGCTTATGGAGATGCCTCCCTTGAATTACAGCCTATGCCGCGTATACCGGTTACGCTCATCCTTTGGCTTTCAGACGAAGAGTTCCCTGCAAGGACTGACATACTTTTCGATTCCACATGTGAGATTCAGCTTCCCCTTGATATCATATGGTCAATCGCCATGATGAGCATATTGGTATTCCTTTAAGTCAAAGGATTCAAGAGGTCAAGGATTCAGGGGGTCAAGTGAATTTAAAAAACTCTTGAACCCTCGAATCCTTGAATCCTCGAACCCTCATTTAAGGTATAATTTCTTGTTGTGAAGAATGTTGGTTTTATTTACGATGATATCTTCCTGAAGCACATTACACCTGAGTGGCATCCTGAAAGAAAAGAGAGACTCACACAGATTGTAAGCTCCCTGAAAAAATCAGGGCTCTGGGAAAAACTCATCCACATTAAACCGTGCAAGGCAACCTATGATGATATTGCCGTTGTTCATACCCCCGACTACATCAAAAGGATTAAAAATTTTGGAACCGGACACTTAGACCCTGATACCTATATGTCAGAAAATAGCCTGGAGGCAGCGTTATATGCTGCTGGTTCTGTAATTGAGGCTGTTGAAAGATGTAAAAAGGGAGAGATAGAAAGGGCATTCTGTGCTGTTAGACCTCCTGGTCACCATGCAGAATCAAACAGGGCAATGGGTTTCTGCATATTCAATAATGTAGCAATAGGTGCAAGGTATGCCCAGAAGATAGGATACAAGAAGGTTTTTGTTATAGACTTCGATGTCCACCATGGAAACGGCACACAACACATATTTGAATCTGATAATACTGTCTTTTACTTTAGCACTCATCAGTTCCCACACTATCCAGGCACAGGAAGAGATTCAGAAAGGGGAATAGGGAAAGGGAAGGACTTCACCTACAATGTCCCCATGCATCCGGAGTCAGGAGACAAGGAGTACCTCAATGTGTATCAGAATATCCTGCCTAATCTTGTTAAAGTATTCGAGCCTGATATAATCTTTGTCTCCGCAGGCTATGACATCCACAAAAATGATACCCTGGCAGACATCAGGATTTCAGATGATGGTATAAGGGGGATTGTTCACAGCATCCTCTCATGTTCACCAAATCCCTTTGTCTTTGCACTCGAAGGCGGTTACAACTTATCTGCCCTTGGGGAGTCATTGAAGATTACTATCGAAGAGATGCTCAAGAAATAAATTTTTCTTGTAAAGAGACAAGTTTTTTCGTAATATTGATTGTTAAAATAGAAAGGTCACGAGACCTTTTAAATCAATTCTAAGGAGGGGGTCATGGGTAAACGTTTTGTTCAAGGTAAAAGGGTTTTTATTTTCCTACTTGTGCTGTTGTCTGTTTTATCTTTTTTAGTCATCACGAGTAGAAATGTTTATGCTACTGAATTCGGCGGTGGTGCATACCCAAATGGAGCTGAGGATTTCATGTCAGGAGCAGTTCCGCCACCAGGCTACTATTTTATCAATTATTTCCTCTATTACTCGGCAGACAAATTCAAAGGCCATGACGGGAACAAAGACAATCCAGATTTTGATCTAAAGGTTACAGCAAATACATTTCGCTTTATCTATATTACGAAACAACAAATATTTGGTGGATACTGGGGTGTGCATCTATTTGTTCCCCTTGTGAATGAAGAGGTCACCTTAGCACCGTCGGTCAGTCAGGGTAGAGCAGGATTGGGTGACATTATTGTTGACCCTTTCATCCTGTCATGGCATTTTAAAAACTGGCATCTTGCCACAGGCGTTGATATTTACATACCGACAGGAAGGTACGATAAAGATGACTTTGCGAATATTGGAAGGAACTACTGGACCTTCGAACCTATTTTTGCCTTTACCTATCAGAGCGATGGTGGCTTTGAGGTGTCGAGCAAATTCATGTACGACATCAATACAGAAAACAAAGACTCTTTTTTCGGAGGTGACTATCAATCAGGCCAGGAATTCCATTTTGACTATACCGTCGGCTATAAAATTGATAACTGGAGATTAGGGGTAGGTGGTTATTACTATAAACAGTTTACTAATGACGAGCTGAATGACAAAAAATTTGGTGATGATGGATCCAAAGGTCAAGCCATTGCAGTAGGACCGCAAGTGCAATATGCATATAAAAATATGAGTTTCGCTCTTAAATACCAGTTTGAAACTGCAGTCGAAAATAAACCAGAAGGCCAAAAAGCCTGGTTTAAGTTTGTTTATGCTTTCTAAACTCATAGTTAAAAGAACCTCATTATCTTTTACTTGAGTCGAATTATTCTCACCTCCTTTCGTTTAAGGAGATATAGAAAGGAGGTGAGATTTACTACTTCTATTTTTCTCTTTGCATTCCAACATTTTCTGCTACAATATACAGGTCTGATAATAAATCAGACAAGGTTCTTAGCTAAATGAGAAGGGTTACATGGGAAGATTGTTAGCGGCATTAGGTGCATGGACAATTGCAAAATTGCGAATGTTGGGGCATATGTTTGTCTTTTTATTTAACTCTTTTTATTTTATATTCATTCCCCCTTTCAAGTTCAGGATACTGTTAAGACAGATAAGGTTTTTCGGTAATAAATCTCTGGTAGTAATACTCCTCACGGGCGCATTTGCAGGAATGGTGCTTTCCCTTCAGGTATTTTATACCCTGAGGAAATTTGGATCAGAAGCATTGCTTGGTCCTGCTGTTGCCCTGAGTCTTATAAGGGAATTGGGACCTGTCCTTTCTGCTCTTATGGTTACAGGAAGAGCTGGATCTGCCCTTACAGCCGAAATCGGTGTCATGAGGATTTCGGAGCAGATCGATGCCCTTGCCACCATAGCACTGAACCCGATGCGTTATATTATTGTTCCGAACATAGTCGCTGCTATCTTTGTTTTTCCTTTACTCACTGCCATATTCGATTTAATCGGAATATATGGAGGATATGTGGTAGCCGTAAAGCTTCTCGGACTCAGTTCAGGAACGTATTTCTCCCAGATGGAAAATTTTGTTGCTTTGGAGGATATAAGAATCGGACTCTATAAATCCCTCAGCTTCGGTGTAATAGTTGCATGGGTATGCTGTTATAAAGGTTACTTCACGGGTTTTGGTAGAGGATTTGGTGCAACAGCAGTAAGCAAGGCCACAACAGAGGCTGTTGTAATGTCATCCATATTGATTCTCATATGGGATTATTTCCTTGGATCTGTCTTGTTATAGAGATTAAGAATGATTGAAATCACTAATCTTGAGAAGTCTTTTGATGGGCAAAAAGTCCTTGATGGGGTAAATCTTTCAATTACTGAAAAAGAAGTAGTAGCAATAATGGGCAAAAGTGGCGGTGGCAAGAGTGTTCTTCTGAAGCATATCATCGGAATTCTTAAGCCTGATAAAGGGAGCGTATTGATTGATGGGACAGACATTACAACACTGAGAGGAAGGGAGCTTGATAAGATAAGGGAAAAGTTTGGAGTCCTTTTCCAAGGTGGGGCATTATTTGATTCTCTCTCGGTATATCAGAATATTGCCTTTCCATTAAAAGAAAGGACAAAACTGAGCAAGAATGAAATACGGGAAAAAGTCATAAGGGCACTGGAGGATGTGGGACTAAAAGGTGCTGGCAAGAAATATCCTGCAGAAATAAGTGGTGGAATGAGGAAGAGGGCTGCCCTTGCACGGGCACTCATAACAGGGCCCAAAATAGTTTTTTTTGACGAGCCCACTACAGGTCTTGATCCGGTCATTGTGGGCTCCATACACAGACTTATCCTCGATGCTCACAAACAGTACGGATTTACAGGTTTAATCATAAGTCATGAGATCCCGGGTATCTTTGAGGTTGCTGATAGAATTGCCCTTTTACATAATGGAGTTATCGTTGAGATTGGTACGCCGAAGGAGATACAGAATTCGACTAATCCGGTAGTGAAGCAGTTTATAACAGGAGGTCACGAAGGTCCTATAGAACATTAAGCTTAAATTCTTTAGGAGGTTGGCATGAGAAAATTCGATCTTGAATTGGCTGTTGGTTTCTTTGTGTTGATAGGTATCTTATCCTTTGCATATTTATCGATAAAACTTGGGAAGCTTGAAACTGTTGGTGGAGGAAGATATGTCGTGTATGCTGAGTTTGAAGATGCTGGAGGGATA
>JBGQMP010000058.1:0-7709 GCA_041500685.1 Thermodesulfovibrionia bacterium
CTGTTCATGGCAATGGGCACAGAGACCTCGGGTATAATCAGTGGGAAAACCTGTGGTATTGCGTTTAACTCCATAGTTGGTATTCCCATGGGCAGAATCAAGGTAGGGGCCACAGTTTGCCATGTCAGGATACAATATCCAGCAGAGAATAAAGCAAAAAACGAAAAGTGTTGAGCAAAGAGTAAAAAGTTTAGAGCGATTAGCAGAGAGCTTAAAGCACAGAGATAGAGATTTAAAGCAGTTAGCGTAGATCTTATAGCTAAGAGTTAGAATCTTAGAAGAATGAAAGATTCTACCGTTATGTTCACAGCGCCTTTTCATAAACTTTCTCCTCTAATATTGCTAACTTCTCAAATCTAAGCATTGTACTTCTTTTTCTAAGTTATTTATTCTAAGCTCACTGCTCCATGCTCTTTGCTAATAGCTCTTTGCTCAGCTAATTCTTCGATGTATGACATACATTACACCCCTCTAATGCTGTTGATAGATTTGCGTTCTTATAATCCCACCTCATCATCTTGAAATAAGGTGATGCATGTGTCCTATGACAAGAAAGGCACATGATAATGTCAGTACCTGGCGTAACCTTTGTTGGATCCGTTACATTGTCTGGATCAAGTCTCGCTATAGGTGCTATCATGCTGTAAGTCGTGTAATTTGCATATTCTCCACTGACCTTTAGAGAGACATCGGTCGGATGCCTGAGCCAAGGAGAGGCTGTACCAACTTCGCTATTTCCACCCACCCAGGTATGGTATTTACCATGGCATTCCGCACAGAGGTAACTTATTGTATCAGTAGCACTACTGGTAGAACCTTTATACTCGTTGTGACTTGTGTTTACATTGTCCTGTTGCCAGTCTGGGTCTTCTTTGCCTTTAATCCCTAATAAAAATCTGTAGTTGCGAGCAACACTAGTCAAATCTCCCTCTAATGGAGGGGTATCATTACCATGATGCGCCCCTTTTATTGCCTTTGTCTCATCGTCAACTGCTGTATCTCCACTTTGACGACCGTTATGTCCATGGCAGCCCCATGTTCCGGCACATCTCAATTGTGCATGTGCAATCAGTGCTGTACCGCCTGGCGGGGCGTTACCGAGTGTACCATCAGGATTAGTTGATAAGATATTATGCCCTGTATTATCAACGGTCGTACTAACATAGTAAAAATTTCCGCCTGCCAGACCCGTAGCTCCATAGGTAGGTTCTACAGTGTTGAACACGATGGGTGCTTTCGTAGCGCTATCTTGCCATATGTTACCACTTGTTGCCGAATGGCAGCCCAGACAATTATAAATCAGTAAACTGCTTCTGGGAGTAGCAGTTTTCAAGAAGGATGTACCGTCAAAGTCATAGGCCATAGGCTGACCACCCTGGCTGTTGTGCATTGTATGGCAGTTGCTGCAAGCGCCGGTAACCTCAGCCTGAAGTAATGATGGCGGGGAAAATAAAAGAACACAGAGCGCAGTGCACAGTGCATAAAGTATTATTGTCTTCTTTTGCTCTTTGCTCTTTGATTTATGCCTTTTGATCATCGCACAAAGCTCTTTCAGCAAAAGCTATGCCATATTGACATACCATTGCAAGTTATAGACCTTGATTGGTAGCCTGTGACTAATAATTATTTGCATAGGCCATTAACAGGTAACCAAAAACCATTGACCAAACTTACTTCTTGTGACATTGAATGCAGAGAGCACGCTTTCTATCAAGAACGAGCATAAATTCAGCCTTGGCAGAATGCATGCTGTGGCATGTGATACAGGATATAGGCTGACCATCACGAGGATCGAGCACCCTATTTCCGAGGGGATGTGCAACTTTATGCTGCGCCTTATGACATCGTGCACACGTTAAGATTTTATCCTCCTTGAAATAAAGTGGATTCTTGGAGTGTAATGGCACATGGCATTCAAAACATTTACCATCTTTGACAGGCTCGCATCTGATAGATTTTAAAGCCTTCATCATAAAGATCTGCCTTTTTTCAGTATCCTGATGACAGGTAAAACAAAGCCCTGCCTCTTTTACAGTGAGATTCTTTTTCTTTGAGGCATGATAATTATGGCACATGGCACATCCTCTCTTATCACTTCCGTGAACATCCGCCTTATTGAATTTTGCTTGATCCTTCGCGTGGCAATGAAAGCATAAATCTTTCCCTGATAGCCTCGTGGTTATTTTTCCCCCAGCTACAATGGGGTTATGGCATTGCTCACAACTTTTATTTAAAAAGGCTGTGTGGCCATAGGGGCCGAGGAGTCCTTTCGTATTGGAACTATGCCCGGTATGACACATACTGCAGTCTAAGTCTTTTGTAGCAAATGATATGGGGATACTCCCTACAGTGCATCTTGGTGGATGACAGTTTTTACATATTTTATTAGGTGCGGCAGATAAAAGGTCTTCCTCTGAGGATGCATGTGCATTATGACATGATGAGCACTCCCCTTCCTTAAATGGAAGGTGTGCATTGGGCTTATTCAATTGCTCTTTCATGGCCTCATGGCAATCCCAGCAGAGTTTCTTTTCTTCTTTGAGCAACAGGTGTTTATTCATCCCGGCATGAGCATAATGACAATCAGTGCACACACCCTTCTTGAGGGCCCCATGCACGTTGCCCTTATTGAGAAGATTCTTGATACCTTCATGGCAGCTCAAACAGAGGAAATTAACATCATCTTTCATCAAGTCTTTAAGGCTACTTGCATGCACATTATGACAGGCAAAACACTTCCCCTGTTTGAAGGGGAAATGGACATAACCCTGGGAAAGACTCTCCTTGAGCTGTTTATGACACTGATAGCATAACTCAGGTATTTTACTTTTTAGGTCAGTCTGGGCATAGGCAAAACCATTCCAGGCCAAAATAATAATAACCAAAAAGCATATCGTCAACAACAAGTTTACATAGTTTCTTGAGTTTACACGGTTTTTTGAGTTGAAAAACACAAGAAACTCAATGAACACAATAAACTGGGTAAACCTTCTATTACTCATGACAGGCCTTACAATCACCTTTTGCAAATGGAGCATGTTTTACCTTTCTGAGTAGACCAGGCTTTTCAGTTACATGTGGCTCATGACAGCTTAGACACTGGCTAATCTTGGCTATGGGCTCCCTATGCACCTTTAACATCTTTTCTGTGTCGATGGAATGGCATTTGACACATAATGCTGGATCCACTGCACTGAGCAGATACTTCGTATCGGAATAATGAGACACGTGACAGCTCAGACAGTCACCTTTTTCCATAACGATATGCCCCTTTCTTACATTTGTAATAACAATCCTCTCATGACATGAAAGACAGAGTTCTTGTGGTCTGTTAAGGATAAGATGTTTGAGTTTTGTTCCATGGGGGCTATGACACCCTGTACATTTCCCTTCTTCAACAGGAAGATGCTTATTTTTGCTACTCTTTAATTTCGTCTCCATGGTTTTATGACATCCATAACAAAGCTCCAGCATTGGCTTAACGGTGTTAGCGCTGTATTCGCTTGCGTGGGCATCATGGCAGGTCCCGCATGCCTTTTCCTTAAAAGGTGGATGGATGGCTTCTTCTTTTATCTCAAGAAACATATCACTATGGCACTTCACGCAGAGCTGGTCTGATGAAGTAATTAATAGATATTTGTAAGGCGAAGAATGAGGTTTATGACAGGAGACGCATTGTTTTTTATTCACCGGAGTATGAACGAATGTCTTAAAGAATTGCTTTTCTTCTTTTTTATGACAGGTGTAACATAATTCAGTTAATGCTGTTTTCATCATCCCTGGGTTATTACTACCATGGGAGTCATGACATTTCTTACATTCAACCTTAGAAAATGGGACATGGTTATTCTTTTCCTTTAACTCTCCTTCAGTCTTAGGATGGCATTTAAAACATATTTGCCTCTCGGAAACTATTAAGTAAAATTGATTTTCTGAGGCATGGGGATTGTGGCAGGCGGTACATCCTTTGTCTTTTATTGGTGCATGTAAGTTACTCACCTTTAATATCCCTGACTTATTAGCGTGACAGCTTATACAAAGCTCGTTTTTACCCATCAGGGTGACTTTCGGATAATCTGTGGCATGTGGACTATGACAGCTCTGGCATTTGCCTTCTTCCAGAGGACGATGCCTGTGGGCTGCTTTAAAACTCGTCTCCTCTTTTTTGTGACAGGTATAACAGAGTTTGCCATCTGGGGCAATCACACTGAGGGGCTTAGGGTCTGTGGGCGGTTTATGACAGGAATCACACTGTACAAGCCTTAAGGGGGTATGAACTGATTCTCTGAGAAGTTTACTATTTGTTGAGCTGTGTGGGGTATGGCAACCTGTACATCTGCCTTTTTCTACAGGATAGCCTTTATGTCCCTTTCTAAAAGTGGTTTCTGCGAACTTGTGGCATGACTGGCAGAGTTCCAGTTCGGGTTTTACAAGGTTGTTCTCATATTGAGAGCCGTGGGCTGCATGACATGTGAGACAACCATCCGCTAAGGGTTTATGGCGTTTCGCCCGCGTGAAAGAGGCATCCTTATGACAGGTAAAGCATTGTTCGTTCCCTACCTTTTTGAGAAGAAACTTGTTATCCGAAGCATGGGGATTGTGGCAGGGTAAACATTTACCTTGCTTCAGTGCGGTGTGCACATGAACTATCTTACCCATATTGAGGGCCATCTGTGAATGACAACTATAACAGAGCTTGTTTTCTTCCCTTTCCTTCAGGGTTTTTACAGGAAGTTTTCCGTGTCGGAGATGGCACGCCTCACATTCCCGCTTATTCATCGGCGAATGTACGTACTTCTTCTGAAATTCATTCAATTTTTCTTTATGACAATCCAGGCAGGGCTTTGGTGCAAAACCTTTTCTCACTACTTGTTCAGGGGCACATGTAGTGATAAGAATACCAATGAAAAACAAGAAGATAAGTTTTAACGCGCTATAAAAATATTTTTTCTGGTTCATTGAGTTTCTTGGGTTTCTTGAGTTCGAAACACAAGAAACTGTGTAAACTCAAGAAACTGATAAATTTTGAACTCGATACATTATCTTTTAACAATAATTTCATGTCAAGTAAAACTTATTTTTTGTCAAACTTATTTTTGAAACTTCTCTTCCAGCAACCTGACTGCTTCATCATTAATTTTTATTTCTGCGTCTGTTTTCAACTGTGTTACATAGTTATTTAACAAAGTATTTGCTTGCTCTTCAAAAACAGCTCTATAAACTGCTTGTTTCACCTTATCGAACTCTTCATCCTCTTCTTCTCTCTTACCCTGTAACAGGATTATTCTGTACTGGGAATCAATCTTTATTATCGGGCTTATGTCTCCTGGTTTAAGGGTATCTAAAATCTTCCTGACAGGTTCAGGCATTTTCGCTTTGATAAGCCATCCAATATCTCCACCCTCTTGAGCTGCGGAATCAACAGATCTTTTTTTTGCTAACCATGAGAAATCGGCACCATTTTGGAGGTTATTGAGTATATCCTGAGCTTCATCCATGGTCTTAACGGTAATCTGCTGGACTTTAAAACTGGCAGGTTTCACAAAGCTTTTCTGATGACTCATATAGTAGTCTTCGAGTGCTTTGTCCGAAATAGCAATCTGAGGTACAACTACCCTCTTTATAAATGTGCTCTTGAGAAGCTGACTTTTATATCGATAGCCCATGTTCTGGAAGTCCGGCTTCATTTCGTAATGACGGTTGAGTGCCTCGTAGTCTACTACCTTACGGTCGATCCATTCATTAAGGATTCCCTCTTTTGATTTCTTCGGATAGGACTTGGCAAGAACAACAAAATCTCCTACTGTAAAAGAAGAACCATTTACATCAGCCAAGGTCCTTTCATCCTTCAATAACTTATCTCTTTCCTCAGTTCCTCCGTCTAGTTTTACTGCAGCGAGAAGCTCTTGATCAATCCTTATAGTCTGTTGTTCATGAAGATATTTCAGATATTCATCACTGCGCTCTTTTTCTTTCTGTTTCCTGATAACCCTTTCTATACTTGCTCTAACACTTTCAAGCTCTTTATCAGGTGCTTCTTCCTTGCTGATTAACCGAACTATGTAGTATTTATTCTGTATCTTCATAACATCACTGAATTCACTGGGTTTTAGGTTGGAAACAACTTGCTCTACAGAAGGAGATAAGGAGTTCCGCCTCTGGACGACTTCTCCACCATCTTTTTGAGATGAACGGGTAGAATACTTTCGGGTAAGCTCTTTGAAATCACCCCCCTTTTTCAACTTCTCAAGTATTTCCTGAGCATTTTCCTCTGAGCCTACTTCAATAATACCAAGGGAATAACGTTCAAAGTTTTTCTTATAGTAGCTTACAATATCTTCTTCAGATACGGTAACTTTCTTGGTTATCTCATCATTATAGAGTTTCACTACTGATTCCCTCAGAATATATGCCTGGAGAGCCTGTTGTACCTCTGGATATTCTTCCATGCCCATGCGGTAGGCTTCCTGGATAATCAATCTATCATCCACCAGTTTCTGTATAAACTGTGATAGATCCAACTTCCCTGCAGAAGAAAGGTCCTCTTTGCGATGTGCTATCTGTAATGAGTATCTCAGATCCTCTTCGGTAACGGACTCACCATTCACAACTGCTACTATATTTTCCTTTTGCTGAAGTAATACACAACCCCCTAAAAAAACAAGCATAGAGCATAGAGCATAGAGCGATAAACGGCTAAGGTTTATTGCCACTTTATTGTTGCCATTCTTTGAATCAATTTTGTAACTACTCTATCAGCAACATCATCTACAGACCTTATTCTTCCCCAATCAAAGACAACAATACCCTCATCACCATTGAGCTGTATGCTATCAGACCATATGATTCTGTTTTTACGGGCATTTATCAGTCTTGCACTGATAGCCACCTCAGGTGGAGAGGAGCTATCCAGTCCATCGGAGTAAGACTCCACTGTACCCACTATAATCCCGTCTACATCTAACGTCTCTGACAGTGCCTTAATACTCTTATAGTCAAGTTCTCCTTTGTATTTGGCCCTTAAATCTATTATCAATCTCCTGATTTCACCATATTCTATTGGCTCAAATTCTTTATTTTGAAAGAGCTCCACTAAAAACATATACGTAGCTATAGTACCTGCGTCTTTATGTTTGCTTTTATTCTGAAATGGCATCACCGCAATCCTATGAGTCAATTCTTTTACTTTGTGAAATGGCGTAACGCTGAAAGAGGCAAGCAATCTATCCACAACTAAAAAGACCAATCTGTCTGTGGTTTTTACCGTACCCAACCCTAAGATTTTCGTAAAATCTTCTCCAGTAGCTGAGACATGATTTGCCCATAGAAGAGCACCATCTGAGGAGTCAATCAGGCGGGCTAAAAGACCAACTTGTGGATTTTTTTGTGGGTAAAATGAATTGATAGAACCTACGAAGATAGCCTTAACATTCAACTCTTTTCCCATCTTCTGGGCTAAATTCTTCGAAATATAACCTGTAGATCTAACCCTTTCTTTCAGCAAAAATTTGTTAAGACTATTGTTATCCACTATTTCAAACCCCTTTCTCTCTAACTGGCTTTTCAGCACAGGCATTATTTGTAAAAGTGCGGTCTTGTCATCAGTTAAATTCTCAAAAGGGAAAAGTGCTATCTTTATCTTCTGGGATGGCTGGGCAGCTTCTGAATGGGAAAAGAACAAAAAGAAAAGAGCAAAAAGCAAAAAGAAG
>JBGQMP010000059.1:0-7654 GCA_041500685.1 Thermodesulfovibrionia bacterium
GAAGAGTCAGCTTTATTCCATTCTCCCCGGCTTTATTCCATAAAGCCCTTGCTTTCTCAAGGGCGATATGCCAGTTATAAACATTTGTGCACTGAGAGCCAACATGGAAAGTAATGCCGACCGGATTGAGTCCCTTTTCTTTAGCATGAGAAAGGAGTGCTGCAGCCTCATCAAGTTCAACTCCAAATTTCTTGCTAAGTGGCCATTCACTGCCTTCATTCGGTACAGAAAGTCTGACGTAGACATTGCAGTTAGGAGCATGTTTTGTAAGTTTGTCTATCTCGTCTGCTGAATCATATGAGAAATAATTGATTCCATAAGAGGCAGCCAGCTTTAAAAACTTGAGAGACTTTATGGGGTTGCTCGATATAATCCTTTCCGGTTCTACTCTCAGGGATGAAAGTATTCCCAGTTCTCCCTCTGAGGATATTTCGAAACCGAGTTTGAGTTTGTTGAGGAATTTCAGTATCTCAATGTCAGGGTTTGCCTTGACAGCGTAAAATACCCTCGAGTTTTTAATAGATCGTCCAATAAGGAACGCTTTTTCTTTAACCGTTTCACTGTCAATGAGAAGAAAGGGTGTTTCTATATTTTCTCTATCAAGATATCTTAATACCTTAAACAGAGCAGATTCAGGGATGAGACTTGCATGAAATTTCTCTATCTTGAAAGTCCTTAGCATAATAGCCTGTTAGTTTTATCAAAATTAAGATTTAAAATTATTGAAGTTTTATTAAAAGGTATTCAAAAAAAATTTGCAACAGGTTTTAAATACTCATGTACCCCTTCTTGCCTGGAGGAGTCTTCTTGCTGTAAAGCGAACAGCTTCAGAGACATTTTTACTTTTCTCGAGAACCGAAAGGTCCTTTATTTTCAGTTCACTGACAAGAGGGACAGCATTACCGGGAGGCGTCTTAGGGTTTGAAACGATGGCAAGGACAATTGAATAGGTTTTCATCCATTCCCTCTTTTTCGTTATTTTTCTTATAACTTCTTCGGGTGTAGAACGTGACCTTGCCACAACCTCAACTTCTGTCTCTGTGATCTTTGGGTTCTCTAATACAGCAAACGCTACCTCTTTATTAGGATCTTTCAAAAGAAGGGATCGTACTTCCTTCCCGCCTCTCAATGCAAGGAGCCTTTTATCCCCGAAGCTTAATTTCTGAATCCTCTGAAGGAGGGTTAGAGAACGCATCTCAGGTGTTTTTTTAACCTTTGCAGTTTCAGAGGTGACTTTTACAGGAACGTGTAATGCATCACTTATCTGCTGTCTGACCTCTTCAGGTGTATCAGGGCTCGCAAGGACTAGCCTGAGTACTTCGGGCCTCTTCATGTTTGCCTTGGCAATGTCTCCATATACTGATGGATCTGTGGCTTCTTCAATAAGGACTTCAATGAGTTCCTGGGATGCTGTCGAAAGATCCAGTTCCAAAAGCCTTTGTTCTTCCATCTCTCACTCCATTCTCATAAAAAAGCGTAGAGCTTAGAACACTGAGTTAAAAGTAAAAAAACTCTATGCCTTTTGCTCATTGCTCTTTGATATTTACATTTTTCCTTGATCTCTCCATATACAAAAAATATTCAATATTACCTTTCCTTCCAGGAAGAGGGGACTGAAAAATTCCAATAGTCCCGAGACCGAGATCCTCCAACTCTTTCTGGACATGTTCGACAGCCTTTAATCTTTTTTCCTCCTCTCTTACAATTCCACCTTTCCCTACTTCTCCCTTCCCCACTTCGAACTGTGGTTTGACGAGGGCAAGGATTCTACCATCTTCCTTCATAAATCCAAGAATCGCAGGGATTACTTTCGTCAGAGAAATAAAAGAGACGTCCATCGTAACCATGTCTATATTGCTTTTGATGAGGTCTTCAAACTCCTGACCTTTGAATCCTTTCCCCTGTTCTCTGATTATCTTATCAAGGTATCTTATATTTATCCTTTCCATAAGTACAACCCTCGGATCGTTTCGCAAGGGCCACGCAAGTTGTCCATATCCTACATCTACGCAGTAAACTTTCTTTGCTCCTTTTTTCAATAAACAGTCTGTAAAGCCGCCTGTTCCAGAACCAACATCCATGATAATCTTACCAGTGACATCAAGACCAAAAAAACCAATTGCTGCCTCAAGCTTAAGACCTCCTCTGCTGACGTAAGGCAGGCTTTTTTCCGTTAGGGATATTTCTGAAATCTCGCTGATAAGGGTTCCAGCCTTTGTTATTTTTTTACCATCTACAAAAACCTTTCCCTCTATAATGAGAGCCCTTGATAGTTCTCTACTTTTTACAAGCCCTCTCGAGACAAGGATTTTATCCAATCTTTCCTTCAATGGTTATATGGTATTGGTTCCTTGAGAATGGAGAGCGCGGTCTGATATATCCCTTCCTCATCGAGCCCATATTTTTTTCTCAATTCGTCCTGTTGGCCCTGGGAAATAAATTCATCTGGTATACCAAGCCGCCGAACCTTTACATGTGGAATTTCCATATCATACAGACATTCAAACACAGCGCTGCCAAAACCACCAGCAAGGGTATTTTCTTCTACGGTGATGATTCTCTTAATCCTTGATGCTATTGAGATCAGGAGATTCCGATCTAAGGGTTTTATAAACCTCGCATTGACGACCATCACACTGATGCCCTCCCTCTCGAGTCGTTCCGCCGCAGACAGGGCTGAATAGACACAATTACCAATAGCAATAAGGGCAATATCGTCTCCTGTTTTTAGGATTTCGCCTTCTCCGATATCAAAAGTGACTGATGACTGATGACTGATGACTGACGACTGAGCTTTCCCCCTTGGGTACCGAATGGCTGAAGGGCCATTATGCTTTAAAGCAAGCTCAAGCATAGCCTTGAGTTCAAAAGCATCCTTAGGTGTCATGACTACCATATTCGGAATGTGTCTGAGATATGAAAGGTCGAGGAGACCATTATGGGAAGGACCATCTTCTCCAACGATACCGGCCCTGTCAATAGCAAAAACAACAGGGAGGTTCTGGAGACAGACATCATGAACAATCTCATCATAGGCCCTCTGCAGAAAGGTTGAGTAGATTGCTACGACAGGTTTTAACCCTTGTGTTGCAAGCCCTGCAGCGAATGTTACAGCATGGGGCTCTGCAATACCAACATCATAAAATCTCTCAGGATATCTCTCTGCAAAATGTTCAAGTCCCGTGCCTTCTTTCATTGCTGCCGAAATAGCAATAATCCTTTCATCTTTTGCAGCAAGGTTTTTCAGGATGTTGCCAAATATTTTACTATATGTTGCTACACCTCCTGTAATGAGAGCCCCTGTTTCGACTTTGAAGGGTCCAACGCCATGGAAAAAAGAAGGACTTTTCTCTGAAAATTCATAACCCTTTCCCTTTTTTGTTACAACATGTATCAAGGTAGGGGATGAAACTGTTTTTATTCTTTTACATGTCTCGATTAGAAGCGCTATGTTATGTCCGTCTATCGGACCAACATAATTAAATCCGAGTTCTTCAAAAATGATTCCTGGAAGGAAAAATCCCTTAAGCATCTCTTCTGTTCTCTGGACTATCTTTGCTGCTCTCTTTCCCAGTTTCGGAATTCCCTCGAGGAAAGATTTCGTCTCTTTTTTGAATTTCCGGTAAAACTCTCCAGTAAGAATCCTGTTGAGGTATGCAGAAAGGGCACCAACATTCTGTGATATGGACATTTCATTGTCGTTCAAAATTACGATAAGGTCTTTTTTCAGGTGACCCGCATTGTTTAATCCCTCAAAAGCGAGCCCTGCGGACATCGCTCCGTCACCGATAACAGCTACAACTTTAAAATTCTCTTTATTCTTATCTCTCCCTTCGATTATCCCGAGGGCTGCTGATATCGAAGTTGAACTGTGTCCGGTACCGAAGGCATCATGTTCGCTCTCCTCTCTTTTGGGAAAACCAGAAATACCTCCATATTGTCTGAGCGTTGAGAACCTTTTGAATCTTCCCGTAAGGAGTTTATGGGAATAACACTGATGGCCAACATCCCATATGATTTTATCCACCGGCGAATTGAATACATAATGGAGGGCAATTGTCAGTTCAACCACTCCAAGGTTCGAGGCTAAATGTCCTCCGTTTACCGATACCTTTTCGATGATTGTTTCCCTCAGTTCTCTTGCGAGTTGCTTGAGTTCTGCAATCGAAAGGCTCTTGAGATCTGATGGTCCTTTGATGGATTCCAGGTACATCAACCTCTCCTTTGTATGAGATAATGGGCGATTTCCCTCAACTGGTTTGCCTTAGAAGACAATACCGCAAGGGAATCTATCGCCTCAGAGATTAAATCTTCCGCTTCTTGTCTTGACTTCTTTATTCCATATAACGCCGGATAGGTCATTTTCTTCATCTTTTTATCTGAACCAGCTGTCTTGCCCAGTTCTTCGGCATTGCCTTCTATATCAAGGATATCATCAATGATCTGAAAGGCAAGCCCTATACGTTCTCCATACTTTGTGAGGGCCTTTAACTTATCTTCATCGGTATCACAGAGTATTCCTCCCATTCTTACAGATGCTGTTATGAGGGCTGCTGTTTTGTGAAGGTGGATGAAAGTAAGGGTATCTCTGTCAGGTTTTGAGTTCTCTGAGGATATGTCAATGGCCTGACCTCCAACCATGCCGTGTATCCCTGCCGAAAGGGCTACTTCACGGATGACCTTTATCAAAGAAGAGGGTTTTATCTCTTTATATAATCCCACCTTACATCCCTTTACTGAAGAGAGGGCGGAGGAATTGTTTGTCAGCATGAGGAATGCCTCAGTGAGAAGGGCATCGCCTGCAAGAATGGCCATGGCTTCCCCAAATACTTTATGGCTTGTTGGTTTCCCGCGCCTCAAATCATCATTGTCCATTGAAGGCAAGTCATCGTGGATGAGCGAATAGGTATGTATGAGTTCCAGTGCTGAGGCATAAGGGATGATATTTTTTGGATATCCTCCACATGCCTCATATGATGAAAGGGCAAGGATAGGGCGGATTCTCTTTCCTCCCGCAAAGAGAGAATACCGCATAGCCTCATGGAGAACAGAAGGTTCAGAAGGAACACTGAAATACGACTCCAGGTATGAGTCAATCAATGCACGTTTTTCTTTTAAATATGCCTTAATATCCATAACTACATTATCGTTACGCGTGATCTGTAATGCGTGATGAGTTGAAAAATTCTCCAACTTGTTACGCGTTACTCATAACGCATTACGTTTTTATTCCCATTCTATCGTACTCGGTGGTTTTGAGCTTATATCATAAACCACCCTGTTAACCCCTTTTACCTCGTTTATTATTCTATTTGATATTCTCCCCAGAACATCATAGGGTATCCTTGCCCAATCAGCAGTCATGCCATCCAAGCTTTTTACTACCCTGACAGCTATCACATTCTCATATGTCCTTTCATCACCCATAACCCCTACACTTTTCACAGGGAGAAGGACAGCGAAAGCCTGCCAGAGTTCTGTGTATAGTCCTTCCATTTTTATCTCTTCCAAGACGATAGTATCTGCTTTTCTCAATATATCACATCTTTCACTTGTTACCTCCCCAATAACCCTTATAGCAAGACCAGGCCCAGGAAAAGGATGACGGTTTATGATTTCAGCAGGTAACCTGAGTTTTTTTCCGAGAAGCCGAACTTCATCCTTAAAAAGTTCCCTGAGGGGTTCAATGAGTTTCAGCCTCATTCTTTTCAGAAGCCCTCCTACATTATGGTGGCTTTTGATAGTAGCTGATGGACCCTTAAAGGGAACACTCTCGATTACATCAGGATAGAGTGTACCCTGCGCAAGGAATTTTACACCTCTGATTTTTTTGGCTTCTTCTTCAAAAACTTTAATGAATTCATTTCCAATACTCTTCCTCTTTACCTCAGGATCAATAACGCCTTTTAACTTCTTCAAAAACCTTTCAGAGCCATCAACGCAGTGAATATTCATATGAAAATGCCTTCTCAAGGTCTCTTCTACCTTTTTTGCTTCTCCTTCCCTCAGGACTCCATTATCGACAAAGATGCAGGTAAGCTGTTCTCCTACAGCCCTGTGTACCAGTACGGCAGTAACGGCAGAATCTACACCTCCACTTATACCACATACAACCCTTCTTTTCCCAACTTTCTCCCGTATCTCTTTTGTGGCTGTTTCTATGAAAGACTTCATAGTCCATGCAGGCCTGCATTTACATATCTTGTAGAGGAAGTTTTCTATAATTTCAAATCCCCTCTGGGTATGTATAACCTCAGGGTGAAACTGCAAGGCATAAAATCCTTTTCTTTTGTCTGTCATTGCAGCAACAGGTGAATTAGCTGTATGGGCTATTGGTTTAAAATTGGCAGGGTGGTGTACAATTCTATCTCCATGGCTCATCCAGACAATGGTTTTTTTCGGAATTCCTTCGAAAATGTTCATCCTATCATCAACGACGAGTTCAGCCTTACCGTATTCCCTTTTCAGCGCCTTTGCTACCTTTCCACCAAAAAGGTGTGCCATGAGCTGCATGCCGTAACAGATACCCAGTACGGGTATTCCGAGATCGAATATCTTTTTGTCAGGGATTGGCGCGTTCACATCATAAACGCTTGAAGGGCCTCCAGAAAGAATTATCCCTTTTGGATTGAAGTTCTTTATCTTTTCAATTAAGGCATTGAAGGGAAAAATCTCTGAGTAGACTTTACTTTCTCTAACGCGCCTGGCAATAAGCTGAGTGTACTGAGAGCCAAAATCAAGGACTAAGATCTTTTCTTCGTGCATTTACCATTCAGGTCTATAATTCGGAGCTTCTTTTGTTATGATGACATCGTGGACATGACTTTCCCTCAGACCTGCGTAGGTAATCCGTATGAATTTTGCCTTTTTTCTAAGCTCCGTGAGGTTTTTGCAACCACAATAGCCCATGCCAGAACGTAATCCCCCCGTTAACTGCTGAATACTCTGAGAAAGAGGTCCTTTATATGGTACTCTTCCTTCTACGCCCTCGGGTACAAGCTTTGCTGTTTCCACACCTGCCTGGAGGTATCTGTCCTTGGAGCCCTGCTCCATTGCCCCAAGAGAACCCATTCCCCTGTACACCTTATAACTACGGCCCTGGAACAGCATAATCTCTCCTGGTGATTCATCAGTTCCTGCAAAGAGGCTCCCAATCATTACAGAATGTGCACCTGCTGCAATGGCCTTCGTGATATCTCCTGAGTATTTTATTCCTCCATCGGCAATAATGGGAACTCTGTGTTTGTCTGCAATCGAAGCACATTCTTTTATCGCTGTGAGTTGTGGGACTCCAGCACCTGCTATGATCCTCGTGGTGCATATCGAGCCAGGACCTATGCCAACCTTTATTCCATTGACGCCTGCCTTTATGAGATCTTCCGTGGCCTCAGCAGTAGCAACATTGCCTGCTATGATATCCACACCGATTCTCTTTTTTAATGCCTTGACCGTTGCTATGACCGCTTTGGTATGTCCGTGGGCAGTATCAATCACAATGACGTCCACTCCTGACTTGGCAAGGAGTTCTGCCCTCCGGATTGCATTCTCTCCTGTGCCTATTGCGGCTCCAACACGGAGTCGTCCAACAGTATCCTTGCAGGCATTTGGATACTTTTTCCTTTTCTCGATATCCTTTATCGTTATCAATCCCTTC
>JBGQMP010000060.1:0-7644 GCA_041500685.1 Thermodesulfovibrionia bacterium
AGAAGGGTTTTTGGGGTCAGTGCTATATCTTGCCATGGCATGGCTACTCAGGATATAGTTCATATAGATGATTACGCCTTCAAAGAGAGATTTCTTGGAGCTTGTAAAGAATGGGAAACCTCCGCCTCTGTATGAGGAAATACCGTACTCACCACCTCATTTAATATATGAATCCTTAGCCTCTCCGAACAGCTTTCTTCTTGAAAGCATAAAGGGTCCGATGAAGATTGCCCGTTACTCCTTCGTGGGATATGATCCATATTTAATATTTAAAACAAAAAACGGATTCATAGAAATTGACTATCATGGGAAAAGGACATCGATTTCTGGTAAACCCGTTGAGAAACTGAAAGAGATTGTCAGGTCTTACAGACAAATGCCTTCTGAATATCTCCCACCTTTTCAGGGGGGTGCTGTGGGAATTTTGAGTTACGATTTTGTCCGATACCTGGAAAAACTACCAACATTGGCAGTAGATGACCTTGACCTGCCAGATGCGCACTTTCTGATGGTGGATAAGCTTGTTGCAATTGATCATCAAGAAAAGAAATGCTGGATAATTGTCTGCCCTGGAGCAAAAGATAATGCGAAAGATAAGATTGATTGGTCGGAGAAATACGATGAAGCGGAATGTGAGATAGAGAAAATACAAAAAAGTATAGAGCAAAGGGCAAAGAGCATAGATGGTCATGCAGCTTTTTATAAAAAAAGCCCTGAGCCTCAACCCCCAAACCCTGTACAAAAAATAGAGATTATCTATGAGATGAAAAAGAATAAATATATGGATATCGTTAAGAAGGCTAAGGAGTATATAGCAGCAGGAGATATTTTCCAGGCAAACCTATCGCAGAGGGTTTCAGCACGTATTGGAGATGTAAGCCGATGGAGTCTCTACAAGACATTGAGCTCTATTAATCCAGCCCCTTTTGCAGCCTTTTTGGATTTTGGAGACTATCAAATAGTAAGTTCTTCGCCTGAAAGGCTTTTAAGGGTAAGGGATGGGATTATTGATACAAGGCCTATCGCCGGAACAAGGCCGAGAGGAAGAGACTGGAGAGAAGATGAGTTTATGCGAGCAGAGCTCCTTTTAAATGAGAAAGAGAGGGCAGAGCATATTATGTTGGTAGATCTCGAGAGGAATGATCTCGGAAGGGTCTCTGATTATGGCACGGTTAAAGTTGATGAGCTCATGATTACGGAGGATTGTTCGCATGTGATCCATATTGTTTCGAATGTAAGAGGAAGACTCGCGAATGGGAAGGGTTGTTTTGATGCTATCAAAGCTGCGTTCCCTGGAGGCACGATAACGGGTGTTCCGAAGATACGGTGCATGGAGATCATCGAGGAGATCGAACCGGTAAAGCGCGGACCTTATACTGGCTCAATTGGGTATATCAGTTTTTCAGGAAGTATGGATTTGAATATTGTAATCAGGACATTTGTTATTAAATGGGAACGGGCTTATGTACAGGCAGGCGCCGGAATTGTCGCAGACTCTGACCCTGAGAGGGAATATTATGAAACACTCAAGAAGGCAGAAGCATTGATAAGGACGTTAGAGAGGATAAAATAATCAAGAAAACCAGAACCATCTCTTTTTTGTCTTTAATGTTTCGAAAGTTTTCCTTATATCCCTGAGCTGAGCATTTATTCCCCTCTTTTCTTCCATTGCATCTTTCATCACGCGATTAAGCTCTTTCAGGGTATGTAAGATCTCTGTGACGTTTTTGCTTATGGTATCCAGCTTTTCTTGCACAAAAAGAGGCAATTCAACTTTCTTAATAATAACCTCTTGTGGTAGGGTAGGTTCTTTCTCAGTAGCTACCGGGGGTGATTCTGTTTTTAGCTCAGGAATGATATGCCTGTTTCGTTCTATATCAAAAGGTTTATACATGGTAGACTCAATTCCCGGGTTTGTTGTCACAGGTTCTTCAAGGATGGACTTACCGATGTCAACTTCCATAGGAATTTCTTCTGCCCCGGTATTTTTTACAGCCTCTTGTTCATACATAGTTGATTCAAGAACGGGGCTTGTAATTACAGGTTCTTCAGGTGAGGACTCGCCGATCTCAATTTCTATAGGGACTTCTTCCTCTTCGAGATAGGGTAATTCAACTTTATGCTTGATATCATCAACAACGATTTTTGTTATATCCTGGAATGAATCTTCTACACCTGTTCCGTCTATAGCGATTGCCTCAACATATTGATATTTGCCGTTTTCATTCAGATCCGTATTCAGTTCATCAATGGATAAGATATTCGGAAGGTCCCTTTTATTGTATTGAAGGATTAGTAAGATTTCATCGGGATTAATATTATTGGCAATAAGGTTTTCTTTCATATTTTTAAAGCTATCAATGTTCTGTTCCCTCATCTCGCGCTGCGAGTCAGCAACAAAGATAACGGCGTCAGCCCCTCTCAGGACAAGTTTTCTTGTTGCGTTATACCTGACCTGTCCAGGGACTGTGTAGAGCTGGAAGCGTAAAGAAAAGTCTCTTATTTTTCCTAAATCGACAGGCAGTAAATCAAAGAAGAGTGTTCTGTCATTCTCAGTCGGAAGACATAAAAGTTTTCCTTTTCTGTCAGGGTTAATGATATGGTGGAGGTATTGAAGATTGGTTGTCTTTCCGCTTAGTCCAGGTCCATAGTAAACCACTTTAACGGTTATCTCTTTTGTAGTGTAATTAAACAGTGCCATTTTTATATTATTGCATGAACTCCGTTTTTTGTATGATATTTAACCTTATACATCGCCTCGTCTGCAAGTCTTAGAAGTTCCTCTTTGGATCGCGCACTTTCAGGATATGAGGCGACACCGAAACTGGCAGTTGTTCTCAACGTATAACCCTCTTTTTCAAGAAAGACATTTCTCTCGACAGATTTTCGTATCCTCTCTGCAATCAGTGCCGCTGCAGCAGGTGGTGTGTGTGGAAGAACAATTACGAACTCATCTCCTCCGTATCGTACAACAACATCAACAGACCTCAGATTCCTGATGAGGAGCTGGCCCATCTCAGCAAGGATCTTACTTCCAACAAGATGACCGTGTCTGTCATTTATCTGTTTGAAATCGTCAATATCCATGAATATAAGCGAGACGGATGTGCGATATCTGAGGGAGCGCTGTATCTCCATCTCGATAGTTCTGTTCAGGTATCTCGTATTAAAGAGCTTCGTGAGATCGTCGGTAATAGACAGTTCTTCCACTTTCTGATACAGTAATGCCCTTTCTATAAGAATTGATGACTGATCAATGAGTTTGATCAATTGGTTAAAGTCTTCCCTTGTAAAGGGTTCTCCTGTAGTTTTATTAAAAACTTCAATAACACCGAGGGGTTTTTCATTGCTCTTTATTGGAACACACATGATTGATTTTATTTTATGTTTTAAATTGAAAGCACTGTCTATCTTTTTGGAAAAACGTTTATCCTGAGAGACATCAGGGACAAGGACAGGCTTACCCCCCTTTGCAACCCATCCAGCAATGCCTTCTCCCATCATCAGCCTGAACTTCTGCGTCTCTTTCGTCTTTTTACCCTCTGTTCTCTCGAATACCAGTTCTCCTGTCCCTTCATCCACGAGAAACACAGTCCACGTCTCTGCCCTGGTTAACTTTTTTGCCCTTTTCATGACCGTATCAAGGATGCTGTTTAAGTCTATGGAGGATGCAAGATCCTTATTGACTTCTTCATAGATTTCTAATTCTCGACTCAATAGGGAAGAGTCACCTTTTAATCTGTCGTTTTGGAGGAACATCTTTCTTTCCTTGAGTGACCTGTTGACCAGATAACTGAGTTCTTTTACACTGGGTGAACAGATGGGGTACGTGAAGGGTTCCTTTATCAGTGAAGTGAGGCCACTGTTGGTATCTGAGATGATAATCTTGGGAATATTTCTCGATTGCTTCAGGAATTCCTTAAAAGCAGGTTCCTTGCTTTCTATTTTGTCCAGTATGAGGAGATCAGGATTTTCATTGAACCTCGGCAGGACAGTGTCCAGGGATTCGAACATTTTTATGGTATTGCCCTTTGCTGTCAGGGCATCTTTGTATTCCTTTTTAAATGTGCCTTTACCTATCAGGAATATTTTAAGCATTTACACCACAGCATTTTTTATATTTCCTTCCACTTCCACATGGACACGGTTCATTTCTGCCAACCTTTCTTCCACGCCTGACCGTTTGAGCGACAGATGAGCCTTCGCCTCTGTTGTAATTCAGTTGAGCCTGTCTTTTATGTTCTCTTTTGACGGCTTCTTCTTGTTTTTGTATCTGTATTTTGAAAAGCCTGCTCAAAGCTTCTGCTGATATCCTGCCTGTCAATTCGGCAAACATGTCAAAGGCCTCTTTCTTATATTCCGCAAGGGGGTCCCTCTGTCCGTAACCTCTGAGCCCTATGCCCTCCTTCAGATGATCCATAGCAAGGAGGTGGTTTTTCCACTGGGTGTCAAAAACCTGCAGGAGGATTATTTTTTCAAGATACCTCATCATATCACTGCCGATTTCTGATTCTTTCTTTTCGTAAGCATTCCTGATCTCTGAAATCAGCTTTTCCCTGAGTGAAGTAATATCCATAGATGTAACATTCAACACAACAGAGAATATGCCATAGACTGCATCGTTGAGCCCTTTCATATCCCATTCATCTCTATGTTTCTCTTCAGGACAATAAATACTGAGTACTTCTTCAACAACCTCATCGATCATGCTGTAAATGCGATCCTTGAGGTTTTCACCCTGAAGTAGTTCCTTCCTGAAAGAATATATTTCCGTTCTCTGTTTGTTCATAACATCATCATATTCGAGGAGGTGTTTTCTGATATCGAAGTTGTGCGCCTCGACACGCTTCTGTGCATTCTCTATAGCCTTTGTAACCATCTTATTTTCTATTGGGATATCTTCATCCATCCCGAGTTTTCCCATAAGACCCGATATCCTGTCGGAGCCGAAAATCCTCATGAGGTCATCCTCAAGGGAGAGATAAAATCTCGAAGAGCCAGGATCACCTTGTCTTCCAGAACGTCCCCGTAACTGATTATCTATCCTCCTTGCTTCATGCCTCTCTGTGCCGAGGATATGAAGGCCTCCCTGGGATAACACCTTTTCCCTGTCTTTTGTGCAGGTCTCTTCTGCTTTTACAAGTGACTGCTTCCAATCGTCTTCAGTATAATTTTGGTTGTCCTTTAGCAATTCCCTTGCAAGTCCTTCTGGATTACCTCCAAGTATTATGTCCGTACCTCTACCCGCCATATTTGTTGCTATGGTGACAGCACTGCTTCTTCCTGCCTGGGAAATAATCTCTGCTTCTCTTTCGTGGTACTTGGCATTCAAGACAGAGTGGGGGATACCTTTTTTCTTTAAGAGATGGCTTAATATTTCTGAATTTTCTATCGAGATGGTCCCGACAAGAACAGGCTGGCCTTTTTTGTGAAGTTCTTCGATCTCATTTATGACAGCATTGAATTTCCCCTTTTCTCCCTTATAAATCGTGTCAGGATGGTCTGCTCTTATCATAGGTTCATTTGTTGGTATGACAATTACTTCGAGGTTATAGATCTTTGCGAACTCTTCAGCCTCAGTGTCAGCAGTGCCTGTCATGCCAGCAAGTTTTTTGTACATCCTGAAGTAATTCTGGAATGTAATTGTTGCAAGGGTCTGATTTTCGCTTTCTATCTTGGCGCCTTCCTTTGCCTCTACTGCTTGGTGAAGTCCATCTGACCATCTCCTGCCGGGCATTAGTCTGCCTGTAAATTCATCTACGATGATTACCCCGCCGTCTTTGACAACATAATCAACGTCCCTTTTGAAAAGAGTATATGCCTTGAGTGCCTGGAGCACGTGGTGGACAAGCTCTATGTTTGCTGGATCGTAGAGGTTGCCTGCACCGAGCAATCTCTCTACCTTTATATTGCCTTCTTCTGTCAGAATGGCGGTCCTTGCCTTTTCATCAACGGTGTAGTCAATATCTTTTTGGAGTTTCGGAATTATCTTGTCTATCTTGTAATACTTATCTGTGGAGTCTTCTGACGGGCCTGATATGATAAGGGGTGTCCTTGCCTCATCTATCAGGATACTGTCGACCTCATCTACTATCGCATAATTCATTTCCCTCTGGCAGTAATCAGATATTTCATATTTCATATTATCTCTGAGGTAATCAAATCCAAACTCATTGTTCGTTCCATACGTTATGTTTGCTAAATAGGCTTCTTTTCTTGAACATGACCTGAGAAACTCTAACCGTTTATCAGTAGAAAAATATGATGGGTCAGAGAGGAAAGAGTTGTCATGCTGTATAACCCCGACAGAGAGACCGAGGGAGCCGTATATAGGGCCCATCCACTGGGGATCCCTCTTTGCAAGATAGTCATTCACAGTAACCACATGGACACCCTTTCCTTCAAGGGCGTTCAAATAGACGGGGAGGGTGGCAACGAGGGTTTTCCCTTCTCCTGTCTTCATCTCTGCAATCTTTCCTTCATGCAGGACAATGCCACCAAGGATTTGAACGTCAAAATGTCTCATCCTGAGTCTCCGTCTGGATGCTTCACGCACGACTGCAAAGGCCTCTGGAAGTATGTCATCGAGGGTTTCGCCTGCCTCAAGCCTCCTCTTGAATTCTTCAGTTTTGTCCCTGAGTTGTGTGTCTGAAAGGCTTGCTATCTGTGTTTCAAAAGAGTTTACCTGTTCGACAATAGGCCAGAGCCTTTTCAGCTCGCGCTCATTCTTTGTCCCGAAGACCTTTCTCAGAAGTGTTCCAACCATAGATATATAATAAAATTAAGGGTTTTGTTATTTCAAGGAAAGTGAGTACAATCACATTTAATATTTTGACTTGTTAGTAAGAGTGAGATTGTCTCTATAGAGTTCTGGGGAAAAAGCGTAATATGTCGCCTTTTGGGCATAGGAAATTTAATCTTAAACAATGAATAAATGTCAATGACAAGTTATCTATATAATATTAAGAATGTGACAATCAAACATTTTTTAACCACTTCCATGCACCATAAATGTTGATGAAAAAATATCCAAAGAAAACAGTTGCCTGTGCCCATGCCCCGAACTTAATATCATAGAAAATCCAATATGTATTCGTTGCAGCAAAAATCAAGAAACACCACCATTTTTTATGAATTGCCGACAAAGTTCCTATCACTGTTAGTGCGGTAAACATCCAGGCTATATTCAAACTTTCCATGTTCTCCTCTAAATCTACTGTTTAATTTCCAGAACAAATTTCTACAAGTTTTATGCCACTTATATTCATCTAAAACCGATTGAATTTAAAAAGAAAAGTGTATTTCAAGGAGAACATGATGACGACTTTTGTCAGTTGGTATGGACAGAAATTTTACTTGTACCTATCGATTTTTCTCTGTTTCTCTTTATAATTTCCTGTTCAGTGTCCATAACAACCATTTTACTGATTTACGAGTATCGTATCGATATTAAGAATGTGATAATGCATAAAAGGTGATGCTTTATATTTTAGTGATTTGTGTCACATCAATTTCTATTCTTAAATTAAAAGATACACATTATGGAAATACCACTTAACGCTAATATCAGAGACTTTGGTATTCCTAAGATCCTTGTCTATTTAAATAGGAAAAGGAAGACAGGAACGTTAGTGGTAAAGACAC
>JBGQMP010000061.1:0-7578 GCA_041500685.1 Thermodesulfovibrionia bacterium
ACGTCCTATGCTTTTTGCTCTCTTGCATTTTACACCTCCAAGGTTATAAGGTTATATTGTAACCTAACCTTTTGGTGTGTCCGTTAAACCGGGGGAAGTTCAGTCACACCCTTTTTTCCCAGTGCCTTTATAAGAGCATCATAACTCAAGGTGTTCAGTATATCTTCCTTCTCAAGCCAGCCCCTTCTCGCAATAGAGACCCCAAATGCCATATAGTCAAACTGGCTCACTATATGCGTGTCTGTACTTATTACTAACGGTATCTCCATTTCTTTTGCCATTCTTGCATATACATCATTCAGATCAAGTCTGAGGGGATAGGCATTTATCTCGAAAGCCGTACCTGTTTTTTTCGCTACCTTAAGGACTTCATTGATGTCTATATCGTAGGGATCCCGTTCTCCGATTAATCTGCCTGTTGGATGGGCGATAATGGACACATAAGGTTTTTTCATGGCAGATACCAATCTCCTTGTAAGCTGTTCCCTGCTCTGCTTGAACCCTGAATGGATCGAAGCAACAACAATGTCCATCTTTTTCAGTACATCATCAGGGAGGTCCAATTGCCCGTCGCTCCTTACATCTACCTCGATGCCAGTGAGAAGCCTGAATCCCTTTAACTTTTTATTGAATGCATCAATCTGTTTCTTTTCCTCCAACAACCTTTCTGCAGTTAGTCCCCTTGCGATACCAAGACCTTTTGAGTGGTCTGTAATAGCTATGTAATGATATCCTCTCTTCTTGGCTTCTGCCACCAACTCTTCAAAATCATGACTCCCATCACTCCATTTACTGTGGACGTGGAGATCACCCTTGATGTCCGCAAGCTCAATGAGTTTTGGCAGTCCCCCAGACAGTGCAGCCTCTATTTCGCCTGTGTTCTCCCTCAGCTCTGGAGGAATATAGGGAAGACCCAGAATCCTGTAGACGTCTTCTTCCTCTTTTCCCCCGAGTCTCTTTTCATCCTTCTCCCTGAAAATACCGTGTTCATTTATCTTGAGGCCTGCTTTCACAGCCATCTCTCTCAATCGAATGTTATGGGCCTTACTTCCTGTGAAGTAGGCAAGGGCAGCACCAAAGCTCTCCTCTTCAACCACGCGCAGGTCAACCTGCAGTCCTTCATGTATGATGACGCTTGATTTTGTCGGTCCCTGCATAAGGATTTCCTTGACATGAGGCAGATGAACAAAGGCCTTCATCACCTCTTTAGGATTTTCTGATGTAGCAAGAATGTCTATGTCCTTAATGGTCTCCTTCCATCTCCTTATGCTTCCTGCCACACTCAGCTTTTTAACAGGTGCTTTCTTTCTCAGGTGCTGGAGTATATCATTGGCAATAGGAAGAACCTTTCCCAAGGGCTGCCGTTCCAAGCCCCTTTTTACCATCTCAATACCCTTGAGTATATTTTCCTCTGTCTTTTCCTTTATACCCGGAAGGCCAACGAGCTTATGTTCTCTGGCAAGCCTTTCGAGTGTTCCTATATCCTTTACCTTTAATTTTTCGAAAAGAAGTTTTGCCGTTTTTGGGCCAAGACTCGGGACAGAAAGGAGTGCGCTGAGACCTTCAGGCACCTCTTTTTTGATGTCTTCATAGGACTGGAGCCTCCCTGTCTTGACATATTCTTCTACCTTGCCTGCAAGGTCCTGTCCAATTCCAGGGATCTTCAGAAGCTCATCCTTTGGTATTTCCGCAACATCCTTTGCAAGTCCCTCTATATTTTGTGCCGCACGTCTGTAAGCTCTTATCCTGAAGGGATTCTCACCCTTGATTTCGAGCAAGTCAGCGATGTCATTAAAGATTCTCGCAATCTCCTGGTTCTTCATGAGAAAAGTATAACAGATTATTATTCCTTGATAAACGAAGGTTTTTTTGATAGGCTTTTATAATTCGATAGAGATAAACATAGTCGTTGTCTCAAGACAGTAATTGATCATATTATTGTTACGAAAAACGGTTATCTAAATTTTAAGAAAAGGGGGATCATATAAGTTATGAAAATTAATTTCACGAAAAAGCAATACGAAGATTTAGTTAAACTGGCCTATTTAGGTACTTGGATGATTAATGCTTTTCGTACCGATGATACAGTTGAAAAATATGAGGAGTTAGAACAATACATTTTTTCTTTTTTTAAAGATTTTGAGATGGAAAAGTATATTATGTTTGATGAAGAACTGAAAATGTTTTTCCCTACGAAAGAATTTGAAGAAAATACAGACGTAGAGCAATATATAGATGAATATAACAATGATATTTTTTGGGATGAATTAATCTATAGATTAGCAAGACGTGACCTCATTAGAGAATATGGTGAAGAAAATGTAATCGATATGACTTTAGAAGAACTGATAGAGAAAGAACAGCCATTTATTGAAAAGTATGATGAGGAATTTGCGAAGAATGGTATTTACAACTTAGAAATCAAAGATAAAATCGGGATGGATTCTTAGATTTAAGAAGAAAGAGTAGATGTGAAAGAAGCTATATATAGACCGCCAATAAAATGTAATTGTATATGGTAGGGACTGGCCTGTTAAGTAGTTAGAGCAAAAAGACTCCTATGACACTCACACCATCTCTTCTATGATCGCTGCTGCTAAGAGGGGGAACATGATTTCATGGTGTCCTGTAAGGCCATAAGCAGAGCCTTTTTTTATGGTAGGTCTCTTGAGAACATTCTCTCTTGGTCTGTAATGCTGGATAAAGTCCATATTTACCGTTGTTATGTCTTCGACCTTACTGCCGAGATTCTTTGCGACGGTCAATGCCTTTAAAAATACCTCCGGCATGATGACGGCAGAACCGAGATTGACGTATACACCACCCTCAAGATCAGAGACTACTGAGGTGAACAGCCTGAAATCCCTGAAACTGCCTTCCCCAATTGCCGAACCCTCTGCATCAGGATGCATATGAATAATATCTGTTCCTATTGCAATGTGCACAGTTGCAGGGATATCAAGTTCATAGGCAGATGCAAAGATACTTTTTCCTTTGAACCTGAATCTGCTCTTGTATATAAGCTCTCCAACGGACATTCCTATTCCATATTCTTTCTTTACACCTTCCGTTATCGCTCTGTTGAGGTATCTTCCTGTTTCCCGCGCCATGCCAAAGCTTGCCTTTTGCAATTCTTCTCCAACATCCTCGGATGTATGACCTATGAAAGAGAGCTCAAAATCATGGACAATGCATGCACCATTCGTTGCTATTGCGGTGATGATGTTTTTCTTCATGAGGTCAATGATAACAGGTGAAAGGCCTACCTTTATTGGATGGGCACCCATGCCTAGGATTACGGGCCTTCTGTTCTGTCTTGCCCTAACAATTGCCTTGACAGTGCACCTGAAGTCATTCACAGCAAGGATATGAGAAAGCTTATCTATGAAGTTTTTAAAGGTGTCTCCCTTGACCGATGGAGTTGCGAGGGCGGATAAAGAAACCTTACTTTTTCTTTTTGTTATCGAATATGTTTTAACCCGCTTCAATGATACAGGTCTGTATTTTTTCATGTGAAAACTTTTACCTCTCTTTTCCGTTGTGTCAACAAGACAGCATGAGGATTTTTCTGAATAATCTTAACATACTAACCCTCAACCGTCAAAGGCAACAGGAGGCAAGCATTTAGGTACTCGAAGGAAGCATCTCTTTTTTCGTAATGAAAATTGACAATATTTATAATCGGTGAGTGTAAAGGCAGGATATAGTATTTTCGCTCATTCTATGGCTATTGCCCTCCGAGGCTTTTGCCGCTTTATTATTTGAAATAGGTTTACGGACTATCGGCAAAAGAAACCACTCAGATATTATATCCTGCCATCCAGGCTTTGGAGATGCTTGGGTACTTAAAAGAATTATTGTCCCTGTGAACTGTAATCTGATAAACTTCCCCATGTTCAATCATCAAGCCCTTGAGCTCACGTTAGAAAAAAAATTATACCAGTTAATAATCAGCAGGCTTGATGGGTACAATATCCATTCTCCGGCATACAGGGAGAAGATATTTAAACTTGTTGAAAAAGGAATTGGTGGGTTCATAATCTTTGGTGGCAGAAGAGATGAGATTAAAGATTTCATTCATAAGCTCCAGGCTATCTCGGAGATTCCTTTATTCATAGCTTCAGACGTTGAATGCGGGGTAGGGAAACAGATCCAGGATACAACTCTGTTTCCGTGCCAGATGGCGATAGCAGCGGCTATCGATAAGGATAGATTCAGAGATATAAGTATTCTTGAAAGTGCACTGAAGGCTATAGCTCAGGAATCGATGGATGTTGGAATAAATATGCCTCTCATTCCGGTCCTGGATGTCAATCAAAATCCTGATAACCCTATTATCTGTACACGGGCATTCTCTGACAATCCCGAGGATGTAGCATGGTTCGGTTCACGGTACATAAACGAACTTGAGGATGCAGGCATTATAAGCTGTGCCAAGCATTTTCCAGGACATGGGGATACAGCAATAGATTCTCACATATCCCTTCCCGTTATTACCAAAGCTTTCGAGGAGTTAATCAAAACAGATTTAATGCCTTTTGTTGATGCCATCAAAGCAGGTGTTAGTAGTATCATGGTTGGACATTTAAGTATTCCAGCAATCGATTCGAAACCAGCAAGTTTATCAGAAAAAATAATCGCCGATTTATTGAGAGAAAGGCTCGGCTTTGAAGGACTGATACTCACGGATGCCTTGAATATGAAGGCATTGAAGGGTTTTGATAATGTTTCCACGGAATGCATAAAAGCAGGTGCTGACATATTGTTACACCCTCTTGATGCTGATCTGACAGTGGAAGAACTCAAAGGAGCAATTGAGGGAAAAACAATCTCCGAGGAAGATATAGATTGTGCAGTAAATCGCATTTTGAAAGCGAAAGCAAAAATCCAGAATAAGACTACCCCCCAGTGTCCCCCCTTGGTAAGGGGGGAATTAAAGGGGGGTAAAGTTACTTATCAAAGTCATGGAATCCTTTCATCGCAAATTACTGATATGTCTATTACCCTCTTGAAAGATTCAGAAGGATTGCCGATTGCAGATAAAAGCAATGTCCATGTAGTACTGGCAGGAGAGAATACATTTTTTGAATCCTCTCCCTTAAAGACCTCTTTCAAACATTTCTCGACCATTGCTGATACAAGGGAGTTAAAAAAGAAAATCGTCCTTTTCGCTATCTTTACAAGCATTGCTGCATGGAAAGGTACCACAGGGATAGATGATATGGAAAGGACAAGAGTTTCTGAACTCATGAAAGGGGCAGAAACCGCTATAGTAATCTCTTTTGGATGCCCTTATGTTTTACGCTATTTCAAGGAAGCCAATGTGCTTATTGCTGCCTATGAAACAACAGAGCAGGCCCAAAGGGCTGTGATAAAGTGTTTAACAGGAGAGATGGATTTCAAAGGACGACTTCCTATCAAACTAAATTTTTTAGAGTAATGGGAATAAATTAACCCAAATTATGAGAGGTGTGGAAAAGTGTTGCCATGTATGTCATTGCGAGCCGAAGGCGAAGCAATCTCAAAGTGATGGGATTGCTTCGTCGGTCTTATTGACCTCCTCGCAATGACAATAAGTAAAAAGGTCAGTGGACTGAAGATTGAAATTAAAATTTGATATTGCCTCTTATCTTCAAGTATTCAGCAGCCGTCGGATTGCTGTTATAACATTCCTTGGTTTTTCGTCAGGCCTTCCTTTAGCTTTGACGAGCGGTACTCTGCAGGCATGGATGGCAGTGGCTGGTGTAGATCTGCGTACTATAGGAATTTTTTCCCTTGTTGGACTTCCCTATACAATAAAATTTCTCTGGTCCCCGTTTATGGATCGTTTCGTGCCTCCATGGTTAGGGAGACGCCGGGGTTGGATACTGATCACCCAATGTATCCTTTTGTTCGGTATATCAACAATGGCCTTTAGTTCTCCCAAGCGATTCCCCTGGCTATTAGCTGCTCTTGCTCTCTCAGTGACTTTTATTTCTGCCTCACAGGATATTGTTATTGATGCATACAGGACTGATGTGTTGAAGGAAAGAGAGCGTGGAGCAGGTGCTGCTGTTTTTGTAATGGGCTATCGTATTGCGATGCTTATCTCTGGTGCGCTGGCACTTATTTTGTCTGATTATATCGGTTGGCAGAACACATATTTATTCATGGCAGCAGGAATGGTGGTGGGAATGATTGCAACCTTGTTGGGACCTGAACCAGAGGAAAAAGTCACTCCTCCTTTCAGTCTTCAAGAGGCAGTATTCGGTCCGTTGAAGGATTATTTTTCGAGAAACGCTGCCATCCCGCTGCTCCTTTTAATAATTCTCTACAAGTTGGGAGATGCTTATGCCGGTGTTTTAACTACACCCTTTCTTATAAAGGGCATTGGGTTTTCAGCAAGCGAGGTGGGTACTATCAATAAAGGTTTTGGCCTTGTCTCACTGATAGTTGGTGCCATGTTCGGAGGCTCCTTAATGGTACGCCTTGGCCTGTTCCGTTCTTTGATGGGCTTTGGCGTACTTCAGGCAGTATCGAATCTCTCATTTGTGCTCCTTGCTTGGATAGGTAAAAGTTACGGGATGCTAATTTTTGCTGTTGCTTTCGAAAATCTGAGTGGTGGTATGGGCACGGCAGCCTTTGTTTCACTCCTTATGGCGATGTGCAATCACCGTTACACAGCAACACAATATGCGCTACTGTCATCTCTTGCTGCCCTCGGACGTATTTTTATTGGCCCTACATCAGGTTATCTGGCTGAAGCATTTGGTTGGGCCACCTTCTTTTTCATTACGACTCTGTCAGCTCTGCCAGGATTATGGTTATTATGGCGACTGAAGAATATAATTTCAGATTTAAAAAGTTAGTAATTATCCTTTTGCAATTCCCTTTTTAAAATTTATAAAAGGAATATCCATCAAATCCAAAAATCATTTCTGCCAAGTCATCAGCTGCTTCACTATAAGATTAATCAGTGCCTCCTGAGTGTAAACGAACATTGGAAAACTCTAATCCTAAACGGTATGTAGTATCTGCAAGTCTTTGTAACCATTTTACAACACCAGAAGTTGCCATGAAATTATTCACCTTTATCTCATCTTTAAAGAGTAAAATATCACCTTCATTGAGAGGATAGTCCGTTATCATTCCAAGGCCTCCCTCACAGATGTCAACAGAAACCCCTTCATATTCAATTTCCTTTACTTTTAATTTATCCATCTGTAAGGCTGTTAAATAGTATCTTAAGGTTTTAACATATGGTTTTCTCTCATATTTACGTTTTTCCGAGTAGGGCATATTCCCCCCTTTCTAAACTTCTAAAGAAACAATAAAATTCCTTCATTTGTCAAGAAAAAAATTCCTTATTGCGGCTTCAAACTTCTTTATTGCCTGAAGCGATCCTTGCGATTGGTTGGCATCGTACTAAAAAGGATACACTATTATTATCGATCTTTGTTTGAAATCTTGTATCTTACTTCAGTGAGTTGCATTTGCTTTGATATCTTAGAACAAATATTATTTTCTATTCCTAAATACAATTACCCCTGGTTTTTCAGCTATATAATCTTTGAAATTTTGATCAACTACTTTCCTGTG
>JBGQMP010000062.1:0-7483 GCA_041500685.1 Thermodesulfovibrionia bacterium
TCCTTTATTTAAGCTTCTTGATCAACTCTTTAACAGGAATAGCTGCAAGAGTGAGGAGCTGCACGGATCCCCTCGAACCGAGTTCAACAGACATCTTCATCACAGCCTCATTGTCTGGAGCCTCAACAATATTTACAAAATCATATGGTCCGAGGACTGCATACTGTTCCCTGACTTTGATACCCATCTTTTCGAGTTCCCTGTTTACCTCAAGAATCCTTTCTGGATGTTCCTTGATTGTCTTTCTCCCATCATCAGTAAGGGTACTTAAAACAACATAATAAGCCATAACCCCTCCTTATAAAATTTTAGAAACCATACGTTCGTTGTCTGCAACTACTTCCTTCCTGAATATAAGCTTATTATCTTTAAAATCAACTTCAACCATATCACCCTCTTTGAATGTCCTGTCAAGGAGTTTCAATGAGAGGGGATTGAGTATCTCTCTCTGGAGGGCTCTCTTTAACGGCCTTGCGCCATAAACAGGGTCAAAGCCTATCTCAGCGAAATACTCCTTAGCTCTTTCAGTAAGCCGAATATCGATATTCTTCTCTTTGATATACTTTTTCATCCGCTCTACCTGGATGTCCACAATCTGTTTAAGGAGTTCCTGGGTCAGGGGATTAAAGACGATAATCTCATCAACCCTGTTCAGGAATTCTGGTCTGAAAAAGGCCTTAAGATCTTCCATAATCTTTTCTTTCAATTCTTCATCGCTTGTTACCCAGTATGCAGCAGGCCTCCTTAACCTCTCTTCAAGCATATTCTGAATATGTGCACCACCTATGTTCGATGTCATGATGACAACAGTATTTCTAAAATCGATTGTCCTTCCATGTCCGTCTGTCAGCCTTCCGTCATCAAGGAGTTGAAGAAGGAGATTAAATACTTCTGGATGGGCTTTCTCAACCTCGTCAAAGAGGATCACAGAATAGGGTCTTCTCCTTACAGCCTCAGTAAGCTGACCACCTTCTTCATATCCTACGTATCCAGGGGGTGCACCAATGAGTCTCGAGACTGTGTGCCTTTCCTGGTATTCGGACATGTCTATCCTTATCATTGCGTTTTCGTCATCAAAAAGGAATTCGGCAAGAGCCCTCGCGAGCTCTGTCTTTCCTACACCTGTCGGACCGAGAAAGATAAAAGATCCAATAGGTCTGTTCGGATCCTGAATGCCTGCTCGAGCTCTCCTGACAGCATTTGATACAGCCTCAATCGCCTCGTCCTGCCCAACAACCCTCCGCCTCAGCCTTTCATCCATGTGAATCAATTTCTGGACCTCCCCTTCGAGCATCCTGCTTACTGGTATTCCTGTCCATTTAGAAACGACCTCTGCAATATCTTCCTCATCCACCTCTTCCTTGAGCATCTTCCTTTTTTTCTGAGCCTCAAAGAGTTTTCTGTTTTCATTTTCGAGGGCCTTCTGTAGTTCAAGCAATCGTCCATACCTGAGTTCTGCGGCTTTCGTCAGGTCTCCTTCACGCTCTGCCCTCTCTGAGTCTATCTTTGTCTTCTCGATCTGTTCCTTATACTCCCTTATCTTTGCAATGATCTCCTTCTCACTCATCCACTGAGCCCTCAATTCATCTCGCTTCATCTGAAGCTCTGCAATTTCTTTCATTATCTTCTCAAGCTTCTCCTTTGATTCCTTTGAATCATCCCTTATCACCGCCTGTTTTTCTATCTCATGCTGCCTGAGCTTTCTCTCAATCTCATCGAGTTCTACAGGCATACTGTCAATCTCCATCCTGAGTTTTGATGCAGCTTCATCAATAAGGTCAATCGCCTTGTCAGGGAGGAACCTGTCAGTTATATACCTGTTTGAGAGCACTGCTGCAGAAATCAGTGCCGAGTCCTTAATCCTGACACCGTGATGAACCTCGTATCTTTCTTTAAGACCACGAAGGATTGATATCGTGTCTTCAACAGTTGGCTCCTTTACGCGGACGGGCTGAAACCTCCTTTCCAGTGCTGGGTCTTTTTCTATATGCTTCCTGTATTCATCAATAGTCGTTGCACCAATACATCTGAGGTCTCCCCTTGCAAGGGCGGGCTTGAGCATATTCGATGCATCGATCGCACCTTCTGCAGCACCAGCACCAACAAGGGTATGAAGCTCATCTATGAATAAAACAACCTTCCCCTCTGCCTGTTCAATGTCCTTGAGAACCGCTTTCAGCCTCTCCTCAAACTCTCCCCTGAATTTTGAGCCTGCAACAATCGCACCCATGTCGAGGGCAACCACTTTCTTATTTTTTAATGTCTCAGGCACATCACCTGCAACGATCCTCTGTGCAAGGCCCTCTACAATAGCAGTCTTACCAACACCAGCCTCTCCAATAAGCACAGGGTTATTTTTTGTCCTCCTCGAAAGAACCTGTATTATTCTTCTTATCTCATCATCTCTTCCTATGACAGGATCAAGTCTTCCCTTCCTTGCAAGATCTGTCAGATCCCTACCATATCTTTTGAGCGCCTGATATTTTTCTTCAGGTATAGGATCTGTAACGCGCTGTCCTCCCCTTATTTCTCTCATGGCTGAGAGGATTTTATCTGATGTCGCACCATATCTTTTCAAAAGATCAGAACACGGTCCAGATATTGAAAGAAGGGAAAGGAGTAGATGCTCTACACTCACGTACTCATCTTTTAAGTGCTCTGCTTCTTTTGTGGCATTTTCAAAAAGTTCTTTCAATCTCGGCGATACATAAATCTGTCCTAAGGGTGTCGCTCCAATGACCTTTGGAAACCTCTCTATTGCCTCTTCAACGCCCTGCTGCAATGCCTTTGTATTAATACCCAGTTTTTGGAGTATCTGGCCTGCTACATCTTCATCATCTTCAAGCAATGCCCAGAGGAGGTGCTCAGCATCAAGCTGCTGGTTACCCTTCCTTTCTGCCAGCCTCTGAGCTTTCTGTATTGCTTCCTGACTCTTTATCGTCAGTTTATCCATGAAGTCCTCCTTGCTATTCAGAGAAAATTCTCTTGAGTCTTTCCGCAAAATCTCTTCTGGTATTCTCTTCAAGAAAACTCATCATCTCTTCCATTTCTCTCTGCATGCCCTCAAGCCGTTGCATGAGTCTTAGTATTACGTCGACTCCTGCCTTGTTCACTCCAAGCTCCCTCGTAAGCCTTAATATCATACTGAGCCTCTCCACATCCTCTTCTGAATAGAGCCTCTGCCTTTTTGTCCTCTTCGGTGCTACAAGCCCCTCCCTTTCATATAATCTTAGGGTCTGGGGATGGACATGCAGCATCTCTGACACAACGCTTATCATATAGAGAGGTTGTTTCTTGTCTTTTATCACCATTATTTCTTCACCATCCCCTCACGTGGGTTTCCCCTATAAAGGGACTCTATGTCCTTTAAAGCTTCTTTAGCCTTATTCGTAATATTTTTTGGAACCACTATTTTTATATCTACGTACTGGTTACTCCTTGCACCGGTCTTTGGTGATGGGAAACCCTTGCCTGAAAGCTTGAACCTCTGACCACCCTGTGTGCCAGGCGGTAATGTCATCATCGCTATGCCGTCTATAGTCGGAACTTCTATCTTCGCACCAAGAGCTGCCTCACTAAAAGTTACTGGAAGGTCAAGATAAAGGTCATCTCCTTTTCTTTTAAAAAGACGATGCGGTCTAACAGTAATCTCGATATGGAGATCTCCTGTTGGTCCACCACCTTCTCCTGCACCTCCCATTCCCCTGAGCCTAACCCTCGACCCTGTGTCAACACCAGCAGGGATCTTTGTCTTTACTGTCTCTGCCTGCAGAATCTTTCCCCTTCCCCCACAGGCAGAACAGACTTTTGTTATCTTTCTTCCTGTTCCTCTGCAATTTTGGCAGGGTTGGGACATTCTGAAAAACCCTTTTGAAGTCTTTAGAATTCCCATGCCTTTGCATACATCACATACGACCGACGACTCAGCACCAGAACCATTACAGGTTTTACAGATAGTTTCCCTATTAAAGGTAATCGTTTTCGTTACACCTGAAAATGCCTCTTCGAGAGAAAGTTCAAGACCTGTAACAAGATCTGAACCCTTTGAGACTTCTGGTCTAGCCCTTCTTCCGAAAACATCTGATGAGAAGATGTCACCGAGTCCAAAATCAAAGATATCGCCAAAATCATAAGTCCTGAAACCTTCAAATCCAGGGCCGCCTTCAAAGGGGGAGCGGCCAAACTGGTCATAATCCGCTCTCTTCTTCGGATCGCTTAGGACTTCATATGCCTCATTGATTTCTTTGAATTTCTGCTCAGCAGCTTTATCACCGGGGTTCAGGTCAGGATGATACTTGCGCGCCAGTTTTCTGTAAGCCTTCTTTATATCTTCCTGGGAGGCATCTCTTTTTACCCCGATTACTTCATAATAATCCTTTGTGGCTCGAGCCATCCATTCCTCCTTATATATTTTCATATAATATTACTTGAGTAAAGCTTTGTCAAGTATTGTATTATGATTTATAACAGAACTTTTTTACAAAAATTTAACCCAGATTATTCATAAATTATCTCACGGTGCTTCCAGAAGGAGATTGTATTCGAGCGGTTTTATTTTCTTGAAAAAAACATTTTGTTTTTTCAAGAAAATTCCTTGGCAAACAATGCTTATGGAATAAAGAGAGGATTCATTGAGATAAAATCATAATTATTTTAAGGAGGGTAAGAGCAAGGGGTAAGTTCCCCCTTGCTCTTATTAAAATTACTTCTTTTCTGCTGGTTTTGCAGGTTCTGTCTTCTTTGCTGGTTCAGCTTTTTTCTCCACGGGCTTTGCCTCATGGATAGCAATGCTCTTTGCTATATTCTTGCCCTCAACCTCTTTGTACTTTGCCGTCACCTTGTCGCCAACCTTTACATCTGCGAGCATCTTTTTCTCTTTGCCCATGATGATCTTGGTCTTATCATTGACGGTGACAACGGTCTCCTCAGCTTTGCCCTTCACCATCTTGGTTACGGTGATAGTCATGGCTTTTGCATCAACTACCTTCACATCACCGGTAACCTGCTTCACTACTACCTTTGTCTTCTCGGCTGGCTTTGTTGGCTCAGCCTTTTGCTGTATAGGTGCAGGAGCTGCTTTCTTCTCTTCAACTGCAAAGGAGAGAGAGGCTATGGTAAATGCAAAGAGTACTGCTACAAAAATAACTATTGCTTTCTTCACTGATATCACCTCCTTTCATTTTAAAGAGATAGGTAGGCAATGATCATGCCAAGACTAAAATGGCTATGAATAAACAATTAATTAAAATGACCCTTACCCATTTAGGCAGGGGTATCCTCTTTTGGGGAAGTGAGGTTGAACTTTTCCCATCTATAACAGAACGTCTTGTAACTCATACCGAGAAGTCTCGCTGCTTTTGTTGCAACACCGTGTGACTTCAGCATAGCCTTCCTCAGGAGTTCTTTTTCAAGCTCTTCAAAATTTAGCCCTTCATCCGATAGATCGAAGTCGAAGAGATCACCTCCGTACGAAGATCGTAATTCACTCTTGATATCTTTAAGACATATATAAGGAGATTCACTCATGAGTAAGGCTTTCTCTATAATAGATTCAAGTTGTCTTATATTCCCTGGCCAATGATATTCGACGAGTGCCTTCAATGCACTTTCCTCAATCCCTTTTATTCTTTTGCCAAACTCCTGGTTGTATTTCCGAATAAAAAAATCCACAAGTTCAGGGATGTCTCCTCTCCTCTCACGCAATGGTGGAAGCTCGATGGTTATAACTTTCAGCCTGTAATAGAGGTCTTCCCGAAAGTTCTTCTTGATGATCTCTTTCTCAAGGTCCCTGTTTGTTGCAGAGATTACTCGTACATCAACCTTTATACTCTCGCGGCTACCAATCCTTCTTATCTCCTTATCCTGAAGTACCCTGAGGATTTTCGACTGCATCACTGCTGGTAGGTCTCCAATCTCATCAAGGAATATTGTTCCACCATTCGTAGACTCGAAAAGTCCTATACCCCTCGATGTCGCACCGGTGAAAGCACCTGGCTCATAACCGAAAAGCTCACTCTCGATAAGGTTTTCAGGGATTGCAGCACAGTTCATGGCAGTGAAGGGCTTGGAGCGTCTCATGGTGTTATAGTGGATGGCCCTTGCCGCAAGTTCCTTCCCTGTGCCGCTTTCACCAACAATAAGAACTGTTGCCGAGGTTGAAGATACCTTCTTCATTATCTCAACCGCTTCCCTCATCTTTTGGGAACTCCCAAGAATTCCTTCTATACTGAACTTATCATAAAGTGCTTTCTGAAGCTGTAGATTTTCTTTCAGGAGAGCGGCCCTTTCAGCAGCCCTCTTGACAGTCAGAAGCAGTGTATCTTTATTGAGAGGTTTTGTCAGATAATCAAAAGCTCCTTTTTTCATTGCCTCCACAGCAGAAGATATCGTGCCGTATGCTGTCATAATAATCATTGATGGCTCAAAGGGTTCCTTTGGGATAGCTTCAATAAATTCTATGCCTTCCATGTCTTCCATCTTGAGGTCAGTCAGAACTACATCAGGATTAAGCCTTTTAACAATCTTCAGACCCTCCTCCCCTGATAAAGCAGTATGGGTCTCATATCCTTCGTCATCAAGTATTGTCTTAAGGATCTCCCTCTGCAGGGGTTCGTCATCTACGACAAGTACGACAGCCACTTTTTCACCTCGTATTTCTCATTCTCTCTACCTGATAGGGAAGGACATTGTTATCGTGCTTCCCTTGCCCTCTATACTCTGGAAATCCACCTTCCCACCGTGTTCCTCAACAACCCTCTTCGTCATGGCAAGCCCAAGACCAAGACCCGTATCCTTGGTCGAGAAAAACGGGTTAAAGACCTCTGATAGATTTTCCCTGGAAACACCGATACCTGTATCCTGAAGAATAATAGAGACCTTATCGTCAGAGGTCTTAGTACTCACGGTAAGTCTCCCGCCATCAGGCATTGCCTGAAATGCATTGAGGATAACATTAAAAATGCATGTCTTTATCAGTTCAGGATCTAAGGAGAGCTTGGGCAGCACCTCATATTGCCTGTTTATCTCAATATTGTCCTTTTCTGCTTTTGCCAACACCAGTGCCATTACCTCCTCGATGAGACCACCCAGCTCAATCTCTCGAAGGCTCAACTTTATTGGTCTTCCATAATCCAAAAAGTCTCCTGCAAGTTTGTTCAGACGCTGTATTTCCTGCTTTATGCTTACAATAAGGGACTCAAATTTCTCTTGCTTGCCGCTTTCTAAGGGCACATATTTTTCCTTGAGATGATCTATTGAAAGGCTTATAAAATTTAGGGGGTTTCTTATCTCATGGGCAATATCCCTCGCAAACTGTCCTATCCCAGAAAGGTGTTCAACCTCGCGTAGTTTTTCCTCAAGGGCACGCTTCTCCCTGAGTTTCTGGACCATGAAGTTAAAACTCTGCGTTAGCTCTCCTATCTCGTCTCTCCTGTCTGTAGAAAGGTCGGGTGTCAAATCGCCTGCCGCAACCCTTCCTGCGGCA
>JBGQMP010000063.1:0-7371 GCA_041500685.1 Thermodesulfovibrionia bacterium
CAAAGGATGCCGGGAACCCCAAAGGCACTGATATGCTTCAAGAGGTTAAAAAACAGGTCAATATACCGGTGGTTGCAATAGGTGGAATAAGTCTTGAAAATATCAGGTCAGTTCTTGATACTGGTGTTGATGCTGTTGCAGTTGCATCGGCAATACTCAAGGGAGATATTGTGGAAAATATGAAACAGTTTATGGCATTACTATCCGAAAAACGTAGTATAGTTTGAAACATCTACATCTCAACACTTTGCCCTTCCATTCTTTTTTCTGCTAAAATCCCTTATGTTTTTGCAGCAATTGATCAATGGCCTAACCCTTGGCAGTGTATATGCGCTCATCGCACTCGGTTATACCATGGTCTACGGTATCCTCGAGCTCATCAATTTTGCTCATGGGGAGATCTATATGCTTGGAGCGTATCTCGGTATCATATTTCTCGGGTTTTTTACAGCCACGGGTCTTACATCCTACAGTCTTCCCCTCGCTTTAATACTCACCTTTTTTCTGTCAATAATCTTCTGTGCCTCCTACGGTTTTACAATAGAAAAGATAGCCTACAGGCCACTGAGAAATGCTCCCAGGCTGAGTCCACTGATCAGCGCTATTGGGGTATCCATATTCCTTCAGAATTATGTGATGATCACGCAGGGGGCTACAGACAAAGTTTTTCCAACTCTTTTCGAAAACCCAGGAATTGAATTTTTCTCTGTGAGGATGACATACCTGCAGATGTCTATCATACTCATATCAGCAATCTTGATGATATCACTCCGTTTTTTTGTGAGAAAGACGAAAATGGGAAAAGCGATGCAGGCTGTTGCACAGGACAAAATAATGGCCTCCCTTGTGGGCATTAATATTGATACCGTCATTTCAACAACATTTATTATCGGTTCAGGCCTTGCTGCTGTCGCAGGTTTTATGGTTGCCATGTATTATGGTCTTGTCAATTATTTTATAGGATATACCGCAGGCATTAAAGCTTTTACTGCTGCGGTTTTAGGCGGAATAGGTAGTATACGGGGTGCGATGTTTGGAGGCATCCTGCTCGGACTTGTTGAAAGCCTCGGTGCGAGCTATATATCAAGTGAATATAAGGATGCTTATGCATTTGCCATCCTGATCATAATACTTCTCGTTAGACCAAGTGGGCTTTTCGGTAAATCAGGAGTATAGGGAAAAATTGAACTGTGATGAGGCGTTTGGGAGCTACACGTTTCAGGGAAAGATTCAACAGTACAAAGCCATTAGTAATAGCATTGTGGTTAGCCTTTCTCTTTTTTCCATTCAGGGGCCTAAAGGCAGCATTTATCCTTTTCATAGCTCTTTCATTTTTCCTTGTTTTTTTGAAATTTATCCTCAGATATACAAAGTTGTTGAGAGAAAGGTTTCAACGCGTCAGCAACAAGATACGGTCAATGACGTATCCTACCTTGCGGGTTATTCGTTATGCCTTACTCCCTTTGCTTCTTATCCTGCCTTTTATTACTACTGATTACTTTACTGATGTTGCAATTCTTTCAGGAATCTACATAATCCTCGCCCTTGGTCTGAATGTGGTTGTTGGTTTTGCAGGCTTGCTAAACCTTGGTTTTGTAGCATTCTATGCAATGGGTGCTTATAGCTATGCTCTTCTGAATACAAGATTTGGGCTCGATTTCTGGTCAGCCTTACCATTTTCTCTGGGATTTTCCACAGCTGCTGGATTTCTTCTTGCAATACCTGCATTGCGGTTAAGAGGAGATTATCTTGCAATTGTTACACTGGGTTTTGGGGAAATAGCCCGACTCATCCTCAATAACTGGGACAGCCTGACAAGGGGACCAAATGGGATATCGGGAATTGCTTCTCCCTTAATCGGGTCAGTATCTATTGGAGAACTTTCGTACTATTATTACTTTGTCCTTTTATTTGTAATCTTGACCGTTTTTACGACAGGGAGAGTATATTCTTCAAGGATAGGAAGGGCGTGGATTGCAATAAGAGAGGATGAGATTGCTTCATCTGCCATGGGTATAAATACCACTATGTATAAGATCTATTCATTTGCTTTCGGTGCCTTCTGGGCAGGACTTGCGGGTACCCTTTTTGCTGCGAAGATGCATTTTGTGTCTCCAGAAAGTTTTACCTTTATGGAATCTGTGTTTCTACTCTGCATGGTCATACTCGGTGGGCTCGGGAGCATCCCGGGCGTCATTTTAGGCAGTATTATTCTTGTTTTATTACCTGAGGTTCTGCGGGAGGTCCAGCTTTATAGAATGCTCGCACTCGGTAGTGGTCTCGTACTACTCATGATATTCAGGCCTCAGGGATTACTCGGAGGTAAAGATGCCTCTCTTAGAAGTTAGGGATTTATCAAAACACTTTGAAGGCATAAAGGCCGTTCAAGAGGTAACCTTTAAAGTAAAGGAGAGTACCATAATAAGCATTATTGGTCCAAATGGCGCAGGTAAAACAACGATCTTTAACTGTCTCACCGGATTTTTAAAACCTACAAAAGGCTCTATCTATTTTTCTGATACTGAGATTACCGGCCTTTCACCACATAATATAGTAAGGCTTGGAATATCGAGGACATTCCAGAACATCAGACTTTTCAGAGCAATGACAGTTATAGGAAATGTAATGGTTGGTCAGCATCATAAAACAAGATCGGGTCTTTTAGGCTCAATCATCCGATGGAAAAAGTTTCAAAATGAGGAGAGAACTATTAGGGAAAAATCCATGGAGTATCTCGAATTTGTGAGCCTGTCAGAATATGCTGACACTATTTCTGAAAATCTTCCCTATGGTGCACAGAGAAAGCTGGAGATTGCCAGGGCACTGGCAACAGAACCTTCATTAATACTGCTCGACGAACCTACAGCCGGAATGAATCCGCAGGAGACATTAGAGATTATGGACTTGATCAAAAAATTAAGAAAACTGGGGAAGACCGTGCTTCTCATAGAACACGATATGAAGGTAGTTATGGGAATATCAGACTTGATTGTTGTGCTCGACCATGGAGTAAAGATTGCAGAAGGGCTTCCTGCTGACATAAGGAAGGACAAGATGGTTATAGAGGCTTATCTTGGCAAGGAACATTGAAAGATCAATGAATAATTGTATGATCAAAATTAAGAATGTTCATACATTTTATGGATCGATTGAGGCATTAAAAGGCATCGATATTGAAGTAAAAAATGGAGAGATAGTTTGCCTCATTGGAAGCAATGGAGCGGGCAAATCCACAACACTCATGACAATATCAGGTATCCTGAAACCCCTCTCAGGCGATATCCTATTTGAAGAGAAGAGTATCAGGGGTGTCCCCCCTCACAGGATCGTTGAATTGGGTATCAGCCAAGTGCCAGAAGGGAGGAGAATCTTCCCTAAGTTGACCGTAAAAGAGAATCTTGAGATGGGAGGATTTTCTGGTAGAGGAAATTTTAAGTCTTCTTTCGAAATAGTATATAACCTATTTCCTGTCTTGAAAGAAAGGCATAAACAGTCAGCCGGTACACTAAGTGGCGGAGAACAGCAGATGCTTGCAATAGGCAGGGCCCTTATGTCCAGTCCAAAGCTGCTCCTTCTGGACGAACCTTCTCTCGGCCTTGCACCTATCATTACGAGCAAGATATTCAAAACAATAAAAGAGATTAACATGGAAGGAGTTACAGTTCTCCTTGTCGAACAGAATGCTCGAGCAGCACTTAAACTATCAAACAGGGGTTATGTACTTGAAAATGGTATGGTAGCTTTACAGGGCAAGGGTGAAGAGTTATTGAATAATGAAAAGGTTAGAAAGGCTTATCTTGGTGAGTAGAAACTATTAATGTTAATATACGAGACTTCCATAGAATGTGAAAGAGTTATGAGGAGGTTCTCATAATGAAAAGGATTTTATTGATTATTCTGTTTTTTTGCTTATTATCTTTGGGATGCCAGAAGAAAGAAGATATAATCAAGATCGGTATAGCTGGTCCTATGACAGGCGACCAGGCAAAGATGGGCACGGATTTCAAAAATGGTACCTCCCTTGCAGTTGAGGAATGGAATAATAGAGGTGGTATCCTCAGCAAGAAGATTGAAGTCTTAATCAGCGATGACCAGCATGACCCGAAACAGGCAGTTTCAGTTGCAAACAAGATGGTTAATGAAGGCGTATTAGGTGTTATCGGCCATTTCAATTCAAGCTGTTCCATTCCTGCATCAGATGTCTACAACAGGGCAGAGATTCCCTTGATCACCCCAGCCTCCACCAATCCTCAGCTTACAGAAAAAGGCTACAGAGGTGTTTTCAGGGTTTGTGGGAGGGATGATCAGCAAGGGAGGGTCGCAGCTGACTTCGTTATAAAATATCTTAAGCTCAGAGAGGTTGCCATCCTTCATGATAAGACTACATACGGTCAGGGCCTTGCAGATGAGTTCAAAAACTCTCTCAGCAACAAAGTGAAGGTTGTTTATTATGGAGCAATTGTCCAGGGAGATAAAGACTTCAAGATGGTTTTGACCGTGATAAAGGAGAAAAAACCTGAGCTTATCTTTTTCGGAGGCATTTATCCCGAGGCAGGACTTCTCGTAAAGCAGGCGGGAGAGCTCGGGTTGACCGCTAAATTCATGAGTGGCGATGGAACAATAGACCCCAAATTCATCGAGATTGCTGGAGCTCGTGCAGCAGAAGGCACTTACCTTACCTTCAGTCCTGATCCAGGGGATATCCCATCGGCAAAAGGCTTTATTGATAAATACCGATCACGATATGGAGATCTTGGTCCATATTCAATCTATGCCTACGATGCCACAAATATCCTGTTGACAGCGATTAAGGAGGCTAACACAACTGATGGGAAGGCAATCATCGATAAGTTACATTCTATGGAATTTAGCGGAGCTCTCGGAAAGATAAAATTCGACTCAAAGGGTGATGTGACAGTAACACCTTATGTTGTCTGGATCACAAAAAACGGTAAGTTCGAAGAATACCGGAAACTATAGGAAGTTGGTCATGGATATTTTAAAGGCAGTTAAGGAGCGGAGGAGTATTCGTGACTTTCTGAAGAAAGAAATACCACAGGACATTATTGATAAACTTGTTGATGCCCTGATTTGGGCACCGAGTGCCGGAAATCTTCAGGCAAGAAAGTTCTATTTTATAAAAGACAATGGGCTCAAGAAGAAGATTGCAGTTGCTGCCTTGAAGCAGAACTTCCTTGCCGAGGCACCACTCTTAATAATAGGGTGTACCGATAACCGCATATCGTATAGATACGGAGAAAGAGGAGTTTTCCTCTATTCAATTCAAGATGTCTCTTGTAGCCTTATGGGCATGATGCTTGTAGCTTATGAGAATGGACTGGGGAGTGTATGGGTCGGAGCCTTTGATGGAAATGCTGTATCTGAACTTTTAAAACTCCCACAGTACTTGAGACCCGTTGCTATCGTTGCTGTTGGTTATCCATCGAGGGTTCCTAACACACCCCAAAGGATTTCAAAAGAGGAGGCAGTGGAATTCAGATGAAAATAGCCGTTAATACTGGCGGTGGTGATGCCCCAGGTCTTAATGCAGTCATTCGCGGCGTAGTGCTTGCCGCGCATCAAAAGGGATGGGAAGTCTACGGTATTAAGTACGGCTATAAGGGTCTCATTGACACAAAACAGATTATCCACCTCACACCCGAATATGTCTGGGATATTACGGACATCGGCGGAACGATTCTCGGATCAGCAGTTAAGGGTAACCCCTTCAAATATCTTGTAGAAGGACCCGATGGAAAAGTGGTGGAGACGGATATTTCAGACGAAGTGGTTTCGAACTTTAAAGCACTGGGATTTGATGCCCTCGTCGCCATTGGAGGTGATGGGAGCCTTAATATTGCCAGTAAGTTTCTGGAAAAAGGTATCCCCATAATTGGAATCCCAAAAACTATTGATAACGATATCAGTGCAACAGACGTTACTTTTGGATTTGATACGGCGGTCAATACAGCCACAGAGGCTATTGATAAGCTTCATACTACTGCCAAATCTCATGACAGGGTCATGGTTGTTGAAGTGATGGGTCGATATACGGGATGGATAGCGTTGTATTCAGGGATATCGGGTTCAGCAGATGTTATCCTGATACCAGAGATCCCTTTTGATCTCGAGAAGGTATGCCAGAAGATAAAGCGACTTGAACTTATTGGACAGAATTATGCGATTGTTGTCGTAGCAGAAGGGGCCATACCTGTTGGCGGTGAGATTACAGTAATTGGAAAAAAGCAAGATGGAGAGGTCAGGCTTGGCGGGATAGGGCAAAAGGTGGCTGATGAGACTGCAAAAAAGATGGGGAAAGAGACGAGGGCAATTGTTCTCGGACATCTACAAAGGGGAGGAGCTCCTACCACCTTCGATAGGCTTCTCTGTCTGAGATTCGGTACTGCTGCGATAAGGTTCATTGAGGCTGGTAAGTTCGGGACTATGGTAGCTTTACGCTCTCCAGAGATATGTGCCGTACCAATCGATGATGCAATCGGTCAAATGAAGAAAGTACCTCCCGACAGTGACATTGTGATGACAGCCAGATCGCTTGGCATTAGTTTTGGAGATTAGAGATCATTATGGTCTTAAAAATACCTCTCTATTTTTTGACTTGTCTCGAGTAATAATTCATACGTGTATTCCTGAGGTTTTCTTCCAAAACATGTTCCTAAACTTTCGAACAGCGCTACTTCATCCAAGTCTACCTCTCTGCGTTTTATGTTCTCTGCCGTTGGCTGATAATAGATCTTATTCCCTGTAACATTGATCACGGTATTCCCGCTCTTACCCTCTATGAGGAGTATGACGGCTGCTGCCCCCGCCCTTTCTCCAAAATTGACGTCGAAAGCAGAAGTGTCTCCTGACCTGACAATATGACCAGGGGTTACTTCTCTCACCTCTGGAATCTCATAGACCCCTGGTGCATACATCCCTGTTTTCTTCATAAATTCTTTTACCTCAGGGTCACTTTTTAGTCTCTTTTCGAGTTGTTGTCTGACGTATCTACCTGCACCTGCGAGCTTTTTATGCCCGAAGGCATCAACTCCTGCAGACTCATCATATAAGAGCTCGCCAGTGGCTGTTTTGATTCCCTCTGATACAACAATGATATAGGTACCTGCCTTTACGTCGCTCCTTTCTATCCGGGCAAAGAATCTCCTTTTCATGTTCTCATAAACAATATCGAAGTCAACAGGTATTTCTGGTATCAAGATACAGTCAGCCTCAGCACCGATACCTCCCCTGAGGGCAGTATGCCCTACGTACCTTCCGAAGACCTCAATGACGAGAATACGATTATGACTCATTCCTGTTGTTTTTAATTCTCTCGTTAAAACAGCAATCCTATTTATCGCTGAATCACCA
>JBGQMP010000064.1:0-7365 GCA_041500685.1 Thermodesulfovibrionia bacterium
CATCTATAATTGCATCTTTTCCCTCTTCAGTTAAATCAATCTCATAATCTCCATAGGAGAGGAGTCTGGAGAGTTTGTCGTCAATGTCGTCATTCCCGTGCAAACGGGAATCCAGAGATTCTTCGCTTTGCTCAGAATGACGTGCAGAAGTCTGGATTCCCACTTTCATGGGAATGACATTTTCAGAAGTCGTTAATTGTGTCTTCAAATACTGCTTCAGGCTTTCATCAACCATATATTCAACAATTGGTCTTGGTGTGTAATAGCTGCCTGTGGATTTCCTTGCTGTCTCGCCTGTTTCAGGATTTATCTCTGCAAGAAGATTTTCGAAGATTCTTCCGAGCATTTCCGGGTCAACAGAAATATCAATATCAATGCTTGTGCTTTCGTCTATGGTGAAGTTATAGATTTCAAAAATCTTAAAGAGATCTAAGAACCAGGAATCAGGAACCTTTAAAGTATTGATATATTTGGAGAGGCCAGATTCATAATAAATTTCATAATAATCATATAAGTGAGGCTCAAACAGCCCACCGTTTAAAAATGGGACATTATTCCAGAAGCTATGTTTTACGCTCTTATTTCGTTTATCAATCGGTGTATTTAACACCTGAAAAAACAACGGCTCCAAAAGGCTATGGTAATAATCTGGATACTGGCTTATTGCATCTGAAGATAAGAGCACTTTTGGTATTAGAGGAACACCACCCTCTGATTTTTTCTTCTTCAAAAACCAGCAGAACATGAGTCTTCCAATAAGCCTAACAGCAAATTCTTTTCTTAAAGTATCTGAGGGCTTTGGATATTTAAGCTGTCCTGCCTCTACAATCTTCTTTGAACCAATTTTCCTCTCACCACCAACAAGCTCTGTAAACTTCTTTGCAATCTCTGTATAAAACTCCTTAGTAACCTTTTCAATACTGAATGACTTTTCAATCTCATCGAGTGTAGGAGCCTTCCTGTCATCAAGCAGTGGCAAAAGCTGTTTCTGTGCCGTATGACTCGGCTCAGTTTTACCTACTAAAAATGAATATCTTTTTGGTGGGGTGCCAATTTCAACCTTTACCCCCATCATATCAAGCCTGTAATCCATTTTGACAAAGGAAAGCCTCCAGTCAGGATTGTCTGTTGAATAAAAGGCAACAAGGGCTGCATCATTCAGGTTTGTTTTGAGATATTTCCCGATAAGGTTTCTCTGAAGACTCCTCGCACGCTCTACTTTGCTGCCACCTTTCAGTTCGACTATCAGAACATCGAGTGACTTTTTTTCAATGTCTTCGTATGTTCCGAGATAGGTAAAATCCTTTATCTTCTGCTTTTCGTCCTCGGTGAAGTATTGTTTTAAAGAGTGCTCTTTGGAAAAATCGAAGTGGTTGAAAAGATTGACCACAAGGTCTTTGTAGTTGTCTTCCCTGAACTCACTTTCAAAAACCCTATGGATAAGGTACTCCATGAATTATCCCCATCTCTCTTTATTTGACGCAAGCATCTCCAGAAAATCCGGCCCTTTTGCCATGCTTTATAAGTGAAAATGAATATTTTGTTGTTTCTGCGTTGTAGAAAATGCTGATAAAAATGTCGCTGGTTATGACAGCCTTGAGCTTTGCAATGGGTTCATCGAGCAGGAGGATCTCAATCCCCTGTATAAAACCATATCTTGAGCAGACGTCTATTACATGCTTTGAGAACTCAAAAGCATTCATTATGAAAGGGTGGGAAGCAGGGATTTATACTTAGAAAGACGGCTTACAAGACCCTCCCATTCAAGATAATCTCTTTCAGCGTCATAGCTATAAGGCTCGGGGACCTCCTCCCTGTCGAATTTCTCCTTAAACTTCTCAAAAGGCAGATGATATTTTTCTTCAAAATGTTTTATCTCCAACTCGATTTTTTCAATCCTGTGCTCAACGGCATCTTTAAGTATCTCAAGTATCGCTATCTCCATCTTAGGCTCGCCTGTGATATCGAGCAAGGCCTTTGATATATTGACCGATACAGTCATTGTGCACCCCCCTTTCTGCAATTTAATTATAGCACGCGCGACATTTCAACTTATCAGGTATTCTGAAAGTATAACCTCTCTCGGACCCGAAGTATCAGCCGCTGTCTCCGATATATGCTCCTTGAAAAACTCCAATGGTATACCGCCCCTTAAAACAGACAGTATCTTTAGCGGGTCTTCTTCCCCAGCAATTACATTTACAAGTTTCTTAGCGGTCTGCTTGGGCAATGCCCCTTCTTCTGTTATCTTAAGAAGCTTGTTGAGGTATTCTTCATCGCCTTCAGTGAAGCCTTTGCAGGATTTCATTGCCTTAATTGTCTGTAATAGCTTTGATTCATAGCTTCTGCTGCCGGGATGTTTTAATTGCCTTACCTCATCTGCTGTTGCCAATTCGAATTCTTTTTTATTAGCATCTAAGTAATCGTAAAAATCTTTCGGCAAATTTTCTTTGGGAGTATCTTTCTCCGCCTTTAAGATTTCTACAGCCTTGAAAAAGTCCAGTTCATTTACCACGTCTTTATTAGCATGGAATATTTTTCTAAGCTTGCCTTTGCGGAAGAAGGTTAGGACACTGTTTTGAGATTGCTTCGTCGCTTCGCTCCTCGCAATGACATCTTGAATCCTTCTCGCTGTTCTTGCTTTTTTTGGTAAACGCTTTATTCTTTCAAAAAGATCTGGAGTATTATCCCTTACCTCCCGGATAATTTTTAAATATTTAAGTTCACTCTCTTCCTCTTCGTCTTCACCTGTGAGTAATTTCTTTGAGCTTAAACGATTGAATAATTCATGCGATTGAATAGGTTCACCATCGGTTAGTAGTTTTGCATCGGCACCAAGCATTTCAATAAAAGCATTTATCTTTGCCTCTGCTGCAGCCTTTAATCCGATTTCAGATTCTGCCTGCATCGTCGGGAAGAAATTATACGCATAAATCTTATCGAATTTCGTATCTACGCGGTTGATTCTGCCCACACGCTGAATAACCCTTGTAGGGTTCCACGGAATATCGTAATTGATAACAACATTAGAACGGTGTAGGTTAACACCTTCTGAAAGAACTTCAGTTGTAATTAAAATCCTATAATCATCTTTAGGATAACGAGCTCTGGCATCGAAATTCTCTATAACTTTTTCTTTTATAGCAGCTCCGGAGCTTCCAGAAAAACCAAGCACTGCATTCCCAAACTGTTTTCTTATATGATTTTCAAGATAGTCTGCTGTTTCTTTAGATTCCGTAAATACTATCAGTTTGTTTTCCTTCAGAATATTGTCATTTTTAAGCAGGTTAAGGAATTTATCAATCTTTGGATCATAGTCTATTTTCACCCACATATCATCAACTTGTTTTAGAATTCTCAAGTCATTTTCTAAATCTTTCCTGAAGCTTTCTTTAAAATCCTCGGAATTGTATTCCTCTGCTTTGTCCTCATCAATTAAATGTTGAATCTCGGCTTCATCATCTTTTTCCAAAAGCTCAAAGATTTTGTTTATGTGCTTTTTGCTTACAAAAACTCTTCCTTTGTCATACTCCCTGATAAATGTCTCATAGGATTTTATAAACCTTCCAAGTGTGTTTTTGAACGCAAAGAAACTGCTTTCAAGGCGCTTGACAAGGAGTATTTTCATGAACTTACCCATATTAATCTGGGATAGCTTTTCAGGTTGAGTAATTCCGGCTTTTAGATATAAGAGAGATGTGTATCGAGAATATTTGAAGGCGGTCGAAGTTGCAAATTTAATGGTTTCTGTGAAGATTTTGTCCAACTCAGTGTCAAACTCGTAAAAAACCTGTTCAGGGTCAGCAACGTCCGGAAATTTTAGCTCTTGTTTTTTAAGGTCATCCTCAAAATATTTTGCGATCTCATTTCTGGTTCTTCTTACCATTAAATACTTCAAAACATTTTCCCTTATTTCTTTAGCATTTTCTCTGGTTACCTTAATAAATTCGTCATAGTCTTCAAACCTATCGAGATTTTTTAATTTCTCCTGAAGACGATTAAAAAATTTCTCAAGGTCACGGACTTTGGGATTAGGCAAAGTGCAATTGCAAGCTTTTTGAAATAATTTCAACTGGCTTAAGATATCTTTAGGTGTATTGTTAAGAGGTGTGGCTGAAACTAATATTACTCTTTTACCCCTGCAAATCTGTGCAAGTTTCTCATAACTAATATTTGTCTCAGTACGGAAACGATGTGCCTCATCAATAAAAACATTCTTATATCTGTCTGTGCCTTCTTTGATAATATCATCCAGCTTTCCGATCGACCTGAAATAGGTTCCTCTAACGCCGAACCCACGGAATATATTCGTCCACGAGCCGGGGTTTTTCTCATCCAAAAGTGCAGGTGGGGCTATCACCAGATGTCTGCCATTTAGTTGTTGTGCCAAAAGTGCAGAGATATAGGTCTTGCCTAAACCAACGACATCTGCCAGAAATACCCCGCCGTATTCCTCAAGCTTTGACTTGGCATCTACAACTGCTTCTTTCTGATACTGATATTCAACAAAGTTCTCTGGCAAGTATGTAGACGATATTTCATCCGGGGTTCTACTTATCTTTTCTCCAAAATATTCATACAGGAATTTTAGGTAGAGTTCATACGGCGTAATACTATTATTGAGCCATGTCCTTGTGTTAATCGTTTCAACATAATCCTCTGAAACCGGAACGGACTTTCTCCAGAGTTCGTTGAATTTCTCTAAGGCAAAATCATAATCAGATCTGTTTTTGAGCTCGACATTGAACTCCAGATTCTCTATTAACCCAGCTTCTGTAAAATTACTTGAACCAGTAATAACCCTTCCCACGTCTCTATCTCCTTCTCCAAAGGTCATTATATACACCTTTGCGTGGATTGAAGCATGCGGGTATACCCTAATCTCCAATTTGTCCGATTTTATCCATTCGATGAACTTCTCTACGCCATCTTGGACCTCCTGCTTGTCTGGAGCGGTTTCCATTTCGGAGATTACGTTTCCTTTAAAATCGTCTTTCGCTTCGCTGTGAGACAGGCGTAATGATAGCTGTTTTTCTTGTTCGGCTTTTTGTATCAACTCATATGCATATCTATTGAGGCTGATACCTACAAGAATTCTAATTTTTTCTGTTTTCTCAAGGGACTCATAAAGTTTAAAAAAACCACTCGTTTTAAAAAAGCCCACAAGCACATCGAAGAAGCAGGTATTTTGTTCGATGGTTACTCTGAATCTATCAAGAAGGGTCTGGTCTGATTCGTTGGTGAAAAAGGTTAGATCTGTAATTATTGGCTTGTGCTTCGTGGCATACTTTTCAGGCATACAGTAAGGTATCAGGATTCTTGATAATTTTTCAAGAATTTAACGATTATCAGGGTCATTGTAAATATGATAAAGGCGTGATTTGTAATCCCGGTAACTCCTGCGTATCCTGCTTCACGCCAGGCTTTTACCCGCAGACGGATTTTATTCACGATAGGGATTTCTATAAAAATTCCGGGATCATCAAATGCCTTTGAACTCTCAGATGCGATTACATATCCGGCAGGACGTCTGCCTTCTTTTAAAGAAAAAGAACGGGTTTCCCTGTCATAATTCCAGTAATGTTTCGGCTCTTCATAAGGCGAGTTGATGATAAGCTGGTCAATAGTTGTCTTCATGCCTTGTTTTCAGGTAGTACTATTTTCTCAAGCTCTGAAATCAAAGGCGGAAGATCTTCAGTGACCGTCTTCCAAAGGATATCAAGATTAATTTCGAAATAGGCATGAATCAACCGGTTTCTCATGCCGATAATTTTATTCCAGGGAATCTGCGGTAATGCTCTCCGACGTTCTGCTGTTACATTTGTCGCCGCTTCTCCTATAATCTCAATATCCTTTACAAGGGCAAGAGCCAGCCGGCGGTTGGTATTGAGGGTTTTTCTTGTTTTGTTTTTTGCAAATGAAATAGCTTCCCGTGCAGCCTCCAACATGTGAAGCAGACGCACGGAATCATCTTTCCGCATATTGAACCTCTGCGGAATCAACCACCTCTTGTCTGAAATAACGGCTTAGCTCCTGCGGTGTCCTTAGGTCAACCTTGCGTCCCAGTATTTCTGAAAGCTCGATCTCCATTCCTGCAAGCGTGATAAATCCTGGGACATGGTCAGGATCGAATTCAACGAGGAAATCAATATCGCTGTCCGGTCTGAAATCGCCGTGGAGAACAGAACCAAAAAGTGATAATTTACGGATATGATTTTTTTTGCAGAACTCAGCTATTTTTTCTTTTGGTATTTTGATGCGTGCTTTACCCATTACTCTACCTCTATGATCTTAAGACTCTCGATACCCCTGTCATCAACCATTTTAACAGCAATGCGCATGTTCTCGCCATATTAATCTCCCCAAATTTCTCTAAATAATATTAGTTTTAGTGAAGAACCCTGCGGCAGAGACCGCAGGGTGTAATATTTATCAACTTATTTCAATATGTAAAAAAAGAGCGAATATACGGGGCTTGAACGAGCCTTGCCGCAGCCTGTTTATATTGCAAGGCTAAGGACAATCTTAGGAGGAGCGAAGACATGGGCTCGACTCTCTACGAGTCGTAGACTGGCATGAGCTTGAAGTTGATTTGATTATCTCAATTTTTTAACTTCCAACTTAAGAACTTTCTTCGTTTCATCCGTTACCCTAAACCTCTCGTCGCCTCGATATCCCACTACCCAAACGATATCCTCTCCAGATACGATTAAGGGGATTGCATCACGCTCATCCCTTGGTACTTTCTCATCAACGAAGAAGTCTTGAAGTTTTTTCTTCTTGCCAAAGCCCAGGGGATAGAAGAAATCACCCCTTTTCCTTGATCTGACAATGAGAGGGAAGACCAATCTCGCTGCATCAAAGAAAGCTAATGTCTTAAAGTCAGCATGTACCTTTACAGCTTGACCCGGCTCACCGGAATCGGAGGGTTCGACTAAAGAAGCCTTCATAAAAACCCCCGCTTCTCTGAGAACCAGCTCTCCAGGAACTTCGAGGGTATATGTATCTAATGTTACAGGGAGCTCTGATGTCAGGATAAGGACCGAATAATCCTTTATAGCTCTTATGCCCTTTGGAAGGTAAAGTCTGTCGCCTGCTTTACCCTTTTTGATGAGCTCAATGATATCTTCTATATGAATAAAGTCTATCCCACGAAGACCCCTTGTCTCATCTATTGCCCTCCTTAAAATCCTCCGCAAAATTACTTTTTCCATAGCCCCTAAAGGGCCAAGAAAAAGCTCCATGCGAGAATTGGTTTTTCTGCTTATAAGCCTCATTAGGGTCTTTGTAACAAGGATCTCAAAATATCTCTCCTCTTCTCTCAGTATTGCTGCGGTCCTTGAAAGAGTCTCTATGATGTTCGGA
>JBGQMP010000065.1:0-7251 GCA_041500685.1 Thermodesulfovibrionia bacterium
AAATCCCTGCACCGCCACCAGAGAAAAAAGTTTCTCTTTACCGAAACACGCTTTGGGTGTACTTTTAACTGTCTGACCTTAGAGTAATCGCTTTTATGGCTTCGAAAGAAAGCCTGTGCTTGTTAATTAAAATGTGTGCTGAATCGCACAGTACGTTCACAAATTTCACAAATATTGTTAATGAAAAATACAGGCTCACCATAAAACATGGAATTACAGGGGGTTATGTAGATCATAGAGCGGCACGAATTTTGCGTGTTATTAAAGATTATAAGAGAAAGGCACTCATTACGGAGGTAAATATGGAACTCAGTGGTGTAATGATATTCATACTCCTTGTTCTAACCGTTACTGCTGTCATTATCGCTATAAAAGCCCACTTCTCAGAGGAAAAGGCTACAATAGAGAAAAACTACAATAAAAAACTATGTATTGAAGAGTACAAGAGACAGGAACTACAGAGAGAGGTCGAAAAACTCAGGCAAGAAAACGAGAGGTATATCCAATTTTTAATAAGTATCCCTGATATAGTGAAGAACCTTGTTTCAAATCTATCATTTGAAGAAACCGTTTCGTCGATTTTCCGTCTTATAAAATCCCTTGTTGATCCAGAAATGATAGAACTGTATATGTTTGACAGGACGAACAATTCCCTTGTTCTCATTGTTGCCAACGGTTCAAAGGGGAAGATAAAGAGTGTTTTAAAAGTCGGTGAAGGGGTTGTGGGCTTGGCTGCTGAAAACAGGATGTTAGTATCGCGTACTTCTGAATGTACAGGTGCTGACGATGGTATCGATATCGCCGTCCCTATACTTTTCAAAGATAGGCTCTTGGGTGTAGTAGGGCTTGGTAAGATAAAGGAAAAAGGCGGAAATGAAAAGAGGTTTATTCCGATGGTCGCTGATCTTGCCGGCGTCTCTCTCCAAAACTGTACATATCTTGAGATGGTAAAAGAAGAAGCTATTACAGATTCATTGACAGGGCTGTATAATAGGAGATTCCTTTTTGAGAAGGCAAAAGAGGTTGCTCAAAAGGCTATAAACCAGCATTCTCCCATATCAATATTTATCTTTGATATAGATCATTTCAAGAGATATAATGATACAAATGGTCATGCAGAGGGTGACCACCTTCTTATGGAGTTAAGCAGACTTCTCAAAGAAAATTCCAGGGGAACAGATGTAGTTGCAAGATTCGGAGGAGAAGAATTTATTGTTCTTATGCCTGAAACCGACAAGGATAGTGCCCTCCGATATTCAGAAAAAATAAGAAGACTTATCGAAAGACACCCTTTTAACCGCAGAGAAAAACAACCAGCAGGATATATCTCAGTAAGTGGAGGGGTCGCTACGTTTCCATTCGATGGTAATTCAATTGATAGCGTAATTCGACATGCTGATGAAGCACTCTACGAGTCAAAAAGATCAGGCAGAAACAGGATAACGAGATATGAGCCATTCCAGTTCTCAGCAGCTATTTAGAGAAGCTGCCTAAATTAGACTTATATAATTTTTAACAGAAAGGAATCTCACATTATGGAATTCAATAAAGAATTCTACGAAATGATTCTCGATAATCTATCCAATGGCGTATATTTTGTTGACTGCAATAAGAAGATTCTTTACTGTAACAGAGGAGCCGAAAGGATCACTGGTTTCTCTGCTGAAGAAGTCATCGGAATCCGCTGCTGGAATAATGTTCTCAGACATGTAGATGCTCAGGGTAACAACCTCTGTGAAGGGGAATGTCCAATCCTTAAAACTATTTCTTATGGGGGAATATGGGAGGCAGAGGTATATCTCCACCACAAAGATGGACACCGGGTGCCTGTTGTAACCCGTGCTATACCCATAAAGGATACTGAGGGGAAGATTATCGGTGCTGTGGAAATATTCAGCGACAACTCCCCTACAACAGCGTTAGCACAAGAGGTGAAAGAACTCCAGGAGATTGCTTTCCTCGACTCTCTCACTCATCTGGCAAATAGACGCTACATTGAGATAAATATCCAGGATCGACTTTCGGAGCTAAACAGGTATGGTTGGCCTTTCGGAATCATATTGGCGGATGTGGACAAATTCAAATCAAACAATGATAACTACGGGCATGATGTAGGGGACCAGGTACTGAAGATGGTAGCTAAAACGTTGCCAGCATGCTTAAGACTCTTCGATATTGTCGGACGTTGGGGCGGAGATGAATTTGTTGCGATAGTCATTAATGTTCGAAAAAAGCACCTGTACGAAATAGCTCAGAGATTTCTTTCCCTGTTAAGAAGTTCCAGCATTCCAACAGAAGGAGAGATCTTGACAGTCTTATGTATAAAAGCAAAGCTTCTGGAGGAGATTGCATATCAGTGGATACATGAAAGGGCACTCCTCTATTGAGGAATAACCTAAGAACCCGTAAATGGTAATAAAAGATACATTCACTCCCCAAAACATTGAGAGGATATTTGAAGGGGAATTTTCCACTGCTACCAATGTCCAGCTCCTTTGGAAAAGTAGTGAATCTTTCAAAAAAATTTTTGATGCTGTTAGAGATGCAAAACAATTCATATGCCTTCAATTTTATATATTCCGAAATGATGAGACAGGCAGGGAATTATCTGAACTTTTAAAACAGAAGAGTCAAGAAGGCATCAGTGTCTATATTTTGTATGACCACTTTGGTTCCTTTGGAACACCAAGGAGCTTCTGGAAGGAAATGAAAGAAGCAGGTATTAAAATAAAATCATCTCATCCCTTTAAATGGACAGCCCCTTTACGCTACGTCCACAGAGATCACCGTAAACTTATTGTAATAGATGCTGAGAAAGCATTTACAGGAGGGTTGAACATTGCTAATGAGTACAGCGGTTTCCATTTTAAACACGGGGGACGGGTCTGGCGTGATACGGGTATACTCCTTGAGGGCCCCGTAGTAAATGCACTTTTTAAGGCCTTCAAAAAAAGCTGGTATACATGGGGAGGAGAAAAGATTGAGTTTCAGGAAAAGTCTGAAGAATCATCCATCGGTATTCCTGCCATACCTATATTCGTAGATTCAAGTAGAGGCAGAAGAAGGATGAGAAGACTTATCTACTACAGCATTAACCACGCAAAAAAATGCATTTCTCTAACAACGGCTTACTTCACGCCGAGCAGAAGAATGGTAGAAACTCTCGAAGAAGCTAAAAGACGTGGGGTAAGGGTAAGATTACTCATTCCCGGTAAAAGTGATGTTCCTGCTGCATTTTATGCAGGAAGGGCATTCTTTTCGAAACTCTTGAATGCTGGTGTAGAAATATACACATATAGAGGAGAAGACATACTTCATGCGAAGACGTTCATATTTGATGAATGCTGGAGTATTATCGGGTCTACCAACCTCGATTTTCAGTCCTTGAGATATAATGATGAGGGTAATGTCGGCATCCTTGATACCGGATTTGCCTCACAGATGACAGACATATTTGAGGACGATCTGAAGCATTCTCTCAAGGTAGAAAGAGAGCAGTGGTTAAAACGACCTCTTTCAGAAAAAATAAAGGAATACTTCTTCTCGTTCTTCAGGAGAAGGCTCTAGTGTAACAGTAATGCCTTTACATAACTGTCATTCCTGCAAAAGCAGGAATCCAGAACTATTGATACTGGATCCCCGTTTACACGGGAATGACGAAATAAAATAACTGTAAGGATTTGTTAGAGACACTACACTATCCTATTTTATTGATAAAAAATAGTCGATAATGGCGGATAGAATATTCGAGCGGTTTTAAATTCTGTGACGATTTATTGGAACAGAATTTACCTTAGGGGGCGATAGCCCGAGTCCGCCTAATGCAGAGAGCAAAAATACTCTATCCGCCTCATGTGCAAAAAATTGATGAATAAAATGGGGCTATTCGATCTTTTATTTTCATTTCTTTATACACCATTCCATTGCATTCTGGAACATCCTTAGCCAGGGAGAGGCTTCAAGATTTTTTCTCCATCCCTCTGGCATGTAAGGCCATTGCCATTTAAGAAAAGTCCTCTCTGGATGGGGCATCATAGCGAGGTGTCTGCCATCAGGTGAACAGAGGGCTGTTATTCCAAAGGGGGAACCATTCGGATTCAATGGATACGTCTCAGTAAATTCTCCGTTATCATCGATGAACCTTACGGGTGCCAGACCTCTCTGGAGTACTTCTTGTATCATCTCCTTTTCAGGGAAATAGAGTCTTCCTTCGCCATGGGCAATCCAGACACCAAGGGAAGAGCCCTCCATGCCTTTTAGCATGATGGCAGGGCTCTGGAGGATATGGACAGTAGAGAATCTTGATTCAAATCTGCCCGAGCGATTGGAAATGAATCTCGGTTGAACTCCATCAGGAATTCCCTTCCATGGAATCCATCCGAGAAGTGCCATGAGCTGGCAACCGTTACAGACACCGAGACTAAAAGTATCATGCTTTTCATGGAATCTCCGGAACTGGTCATGGAGTCTTTTATTAAATCTGATCACCCCAGCCCAGCCCTTTGCTGAATCGAGAACATCGGCGTAACTGAATCCTCCAACAAAGGCAACACCTCGAAAGTCATCGAGATTTGCTCTCCCTTCAAGAAAGTCTGTCATGGTAATATCCCATACCTCAAACCCAGCCTCATAAAAAGCAGAGGTCATTTCACGGTCGCCGTTACTGCCTTCTTCTCGGATGATAGCTACTTTTGGTTTGACATCCGTTAATCCCACCAACCCCCCTTCAATTCCCCCCTTACAAAGGGGGGATACAGAGGGGTCAAAAAGGGGCAAGGGAGGATTTTGAGGAGTAAAAGAAAGGACATACTGAGGACCCTTTCTGTCAAAATTGATCTTCTTCTCCTCATCAACACAATCAGGGTTTGCCTGGAGCCTATCAAGGTGGTAACTTGTTTCCTCCCACATTGACCTTAAGACCTGCATATTTTCTCTTAAAACAACCTGATTATTAACGCTTATACTAACTTCCTTTCCCTCCAACGTCTTTCCGATTATCTGATAAGGAATTTTGTTGTCTTTAAGGACTCCTGTTATTTTGTCTTCATTCTCCGGAAGATATTCAATGACCAATCCGAGCTCTTCAGAGAATAACAACGAAAGTTCGGAGTTCGGAGTTCGGAGTTCGGAGTTTTTGCCCCCCAGATTCCACCCCTTACCAAGGGGGGGTAAGGAGGGGTTAATATCTACCCCAATTCCGCAATTGCCTCCAAAGGCCATCTCAAGGAGCGTTGTTATCAATCCCCCGTCGCTTCTGTCATGGCCAGCAAGAATAAGATCCTCTGTGATAAGTCTCTGTATGGCATTAAAAGTCCGTTTAAGAAGTTGAGGGTCATCCAGATCAGGAGATTCATTACCGATCTGCCCATAGACATGGGCTAAGGCACTTCCGCCAATTCTGTACTCTCCGTTACCAAGATCTATATAAAGCAACCTGCTCTCACCGGGCCTTTTTATGTCAGGCGTGATAACTTTTGAAATATCCGGGCATGTGACATAGGCAGAAACAACAATTGTTCCCGGAGCCTTCACTATCTCTGTCTTCCCTGATGAATCAACGACCATGGCAGCCATGGAAAGGCTGTCTTTACCTCCATCAATGGCTATGCCAAGTTCAATCAAGATATCTCTTAGTGCTACTGCAGCATCATAGAGCTTAGCACCTTCACTTAAAAGCTTTGCAGCCCACATCCAATTTCCTGAGCATTTAATATCTTCGGGGCTGCTCACCTTTGCCCAAACAATATTTGTGAGTGCCTCGCCAACACTCAGGCGAGCCATCGCCTTGGGGTTTATCAAACCTTTTATGGGTTGTTCACCGATGGCAATAGCCGCCCCGGTTAAACCAAAATGGCTCTGGCTCACAACAGCCACATTAGACAGGGTTAACTGGAGAGGGCCAACACATTGTTGCTGAGCAATGAGACCTGTAACAGACCTGTCAACCTTGTTTGTAAGAAATCTCTTTGAGCCCACAGAGACGAGACGGAGGACCCTTTCAAGGGCTTCTCTAACCGTTATATCCACTGGCAAGCTCAGGGGGCGAAGATTGGGTTCAACCCGTTCAAGATGAAAGGTCTTCTGAGGCATCTCACCGAGAACCCTTGATAACTCAAGATTAACAGAGGTGCTTCCATCTGTTGCGTCATATAACACAATGTAACCATCTCCTGTAATAACTCCGACAGTAGAACAGGGAACTTTCTCCCTTCTGCAAAGATCAAGGAACATTTCGGTCCTTTCAGCCCTTATAAGGAGGGCATTATTCTCCTGGTACTCCGCTCCCCAAATCTCAAGGACAGAGAGGGTATTGTCACCGAGCAATATATTTCTCACACTGATCATCGCACCGGCCGGATAGATAATCTCCTTGATTACATTGGAGTTCCCTCCAGCGCCCTGGTCATGTATGCTGATAACAGGATTCTCATTTCCCATCTCAACACATGCCCTGATGACTCTGTTAACCTTCTGTTCCATCTCTGCGTCACCGCGCTGCACAGCGCTGAAGTCCAGCTCAGCAACATTTTCTCCCTGTATCATGCTTGAGGCAGCACCACCACCAATGCCGATTCTATAGGCTGGGCCCCCTATCTTGACTATGAGCATACCTTTTTGAGGGTTTCCCTTTTCAACATGCCTATTATCGATCTGGCCAATACCGCCGGTAAACATTATGGGCTTAACCCATTCTCTCCTTTCACCGTTCGGCAATCGTAAACCAAAGGATCTTGTAAAACCCTGTATAACAGGCTCACCAAATTTGTTCCCATAGTCAGAAGCGCCATTGCTTGCCTCTATCTCTATCTGAAGCGGTGTTGCTAAGTTTGGTGGATATTCAGAAGAAGGGTCTTCCCATGCCAAGGGATATCCGGGTATTCGCAGATTGCCAACACAATATGCTGCTGTACCTGCTATTACCAAGCTCCCTCTGCCTGTTGCATGAACATCTCTTATCCTCCCTCCTGTACCTGTCTCTGCACCTGGGAATGGTGCAACACCAGTAGGAAAATTGTGGGTCTCGGCTGTGAAAATGATGTGATAATTGAGTCTTGTATCTCGAAAGCAGGAGGGGTTGCCTGCTTGTTCGGGGATTATCGTCACTATCTCATAACCATAAATTGCGCTTGAATTGTCTTTGAAGGCAATGATGCTGTTACCAAGGTTAGTCCTTAATGGCTGCTTAATGATATCCATTAAGGTATATGGCATTTCTTTACCGTCAATAATCAATCTTCCCTTAAAGAACCA
>JBGQMP010000066.1:0-7193 GCA_041500685.1 Thermodesulfovibrionia bacterium
CAGAAAGTAAAGTTGTAAAGGATTTGATGATTGATGTTTTTGAGTATCCTCACGTACCTTATTGGTTCACGATAAAACAGACAATAATGGTAATTAAAAAGTCTCTTATAGGAACAGAGAAATGTATTCACCCGCTGGCAGTCCTGGTATTTGACGAAAAGTATAACATCCTCGGTACATTAACCCTGAAAGATATCCTGAAAGGGCTTGAATCCAAGGAGAAGGCAGAGCGTCCTGTAAGCGAGGTCATGATTCCAGCGAAGTTATTTGTCGAGCCTGATGACCCTGCCGCTAAAGCGGCAGATCTGATGCTTAATAATGATCTGATTTTACTGCCTGTTATAGAAAACAAAAAGAAATTTGTCGGTGTTGTAAGAATGATAGAGATATTCCATGAACTCACAAGCGATATTTAGTAGACTCCGTTGTAATTCATTCCTTACGGGGTAAGGCAGGGAACGAGGCGGAGAGATGAGTGCATATCAGGTATGTCCTGTAGCAAAGATGGAAAAGTTGCTTTTGGCCTCAGATCGTTCTGATTTCAGTGAAGGTGCAATAAGGGAGGCCATTAATTTAGCAAAGACCTGTGGCAGTAAACTCTATGTAATATCTGTTGCAGAAACACCTGACATTCGTGCCTACAACTATCCACTGGTAGCGTTTGAAAAGTTAGAAATAGTAACAAGACAACATCTTGAATCATTAAAAGAAAAGGCTGAGAAGGAAGGGCTCGTCTGTGAGATAATTGAACGCCGGGGTCCAGAAACTTATAAATACATTGTTGATGAGGCAGCAAAAAACAATGTAGAGGTGATAATTATGGGCAGACGAGGAAGAACAGGGGTCACGAGGCTCATGGTGGGTAGCGTGACTGCTAAAGTCATAGGCCACTCACCTTGCAAGGTCATGGTTGTACCGAGGTTTGCCAGAATCACCTTTGAGAAGATTCTTGTTCCAACAGATGGTTCAATATTTAGCGAGTTAGCATCCCGTGAGGCCATAAGCATTGCAAAACGCACTGGAAGTAGTCTTATTGCCCTTTCTGTTGCTAAGAAGGATGAAAATCTTCCAGTTGCAGAGGCAAGTGTTGGCATGGTGAAAGAGGTTGCAGAAAAGGAGGGTATAAAGGTTGAGGCATTGACCCTTAAAGGTGAACCTCATGAGGTCATAGTTGATACGGCAGAGAAGAAGAAAGCAGGTTTCATAGTTGTTGGAAGCCACGGCAGAAGCGGCATAGAAAGGCTTCTTATGGGAAGCGTGACTGAAAGGTTAATAGGACATGCAGGTTGTCCTGTCCTGGTAGTAAGAAAGCCATAAAAGAAGGTTTTAAGAGAAATGGTTGAATTATTTTTGGTTATTGTGATTGAGGCCATTACACTTTCTCTGTAACATGCTCTTTGAGGAAGTCTTCAGCATACATGTCAGTAATAGCATCGTTAAACATGACCATGTCAAGCTGTTTGGTATAGGCTGTTAGTTTACCCATTACAACTAACATTTCTTCAATGGTTGTTTTTTTATATTTAGTAAGGATGGCATCTATCAAATCCTCTTTGACATTCATTCTGAACCCTATGTTCTTAAGTATCTTTGTTATAAGCCTGACCCGCCTTAATTTCCTGTCATGAGAGGCTCCCCCCCCTTTAAAGAAGAACTTTATGTAATTATCATTTAGATTATCACCTGCATATGCCTCAATCAATGAAAAATGATAACCGAGTCTTATACTGAAATTCATATAATTTTTGGACACTATGGAAAAACTCTTTTCTCCTATCTCATAAAGCTGTTCTTTTGTCATAGAAGCGATATTTACTATCGTACCTAAAAAGCCTTTAACATCAGGTTTTGGCCCGGGCCATTTCATGCCTCTCATGCCGTTTAGGAGTGCAGAAAAGGGTATCGAGAGTATATCCTCAGGAGATGCCTTCTTTATATTCTCCTTGACACCTCCGTCAATGTCCAATATATGGACATCGATAGGAATTCCTGCCTTCAGATCAATTGTCTTTGTTTCCTTGATATCATGCCCTTTACCTATATCAAACATCTCCTGCATTGCTATTTCGTGTGCAAAGCGGGTTATGTCATGAAAGGTTTTACAATATTCAGGCTGAAAGTTTTCATCTTGAGGGTCTACTAAATTCAGTGGCGCTATCTGCTTTAATACCTTTTCGAGTGTTTTAAACAAATGTGTGCCTTTAAAAGGTTCTTTCTTTTTAAGGGCATATTCAAGTAGTTCATTAACCTTACCTTCATATATGTTACCGTTGATGGCATCTACCGTTATCTCCTGCCCATCCTTTATGATGCGTGTTGAAATTTCAGTATCAAGAATTGTTGGAACCTGATATTCCCTGGAAAGAGATGCCATGTGCCCGGTGGAGCTTCCTACATCTGTAACAATAGCAGATGCCTTATTCATGACAATTACAAATTTTGGAGAGGTATGCCTTGCAACAAGGACAGCACCTTCAGGGAAATCTTTCAGATTTTTTTCATCTTTAAGTATAAAAGCCCTGCCAGAACCAATCCCCTTACATGCAATCACACCTTTATCAAGAAGAATATTATATCCCTTTATTCGCGTTGGAATAGTAACATCTGACGTTGAAGGTTGAATAAACATTCTTAATGGCCTTGTCTGTAGGATGTACGGTTGATTATCACTCCCAATCACCCATTCAATGTCCTGAGGACATCCATAGTGCCTCTCTATATCAAGTGCATATCTTACCAGTATTCTTATCTGTTCATCAGTAATGCATTGTTTCCCTTTCATTTCGTCCGGAACTATAACCTCTTTAAGCGCTCCATCTGGCCCGTAGGTAAGCATTGTTTCCTGATTCGATATTCTTTTGTTGAGGATAATTCCTTCTGGATGTCTTGAGACAGCATATGAGTCTGTCGTTACAGTTCCGTCCACTACCCATTTCCCAAGCCCATGGATAGCATTTATTATGATGGAATCTGCTTCCGGGTTATTTGGGTCCCTCGTATAAATGACCCCGCCTGCCTTTGCATCTATCATATTCAAAACACCGACAGCCATGACCATTTCTCCCTCTGAAAAGCCCTTTGTCTTATAGTAGAATATCGCACGTGGAGTAAATAGACTTGCTGCAACCTCTTTGTATTTCTGAAGGATCAAATCTCCAGGGACATTGAGAAATGTGGCATACTGCCCGGCAAAGCTAAACTTGCCGTTTTCAAGGATAGCACTGCTTCTCACTGATACTGTTGTTTCTATACCAATCTTTTTACATAGCACTGAGTAAGCATCTTTGATAGCCATTTCCAAATCGTAGGGAATATCTGATTCTATTATCATATCCTGTATCTCTTTGCTAACATCATCAACCTCTTCCATGTTTTCTATGCTTAGCGATGACAGTGATAACAGTGTTTTATTTATCTTTTCTGTGAAAATGTTAAGTTCCATAAATTGTGAAAATGCATATGCACTGATTGCAAAGCCCTCAGGTGTTGGAAGACTGAGGCGATTTTTTATCTCTCCTAATTGTGCAATCTTACCGCCGGCGATATTCACCATCTCACATGTTAGATTCTCGAGGGAAATAGTAAGATCACTGACCGGGATCTCAAGTTTGTATGCCAGGATTTTTTCGATCTCTTTATTGATATCATCATAGATTTTATAAAGCTGTATGTATTTATCTTTAGAGAGGGCATTAAGGTTTTCAATGATATTCAAGACCCCATCGGCAATTAACCTGACGTTTGTTTTTATATAATGCCTGTCAAAAAGGTATTCACCTGAAAGTTTTTCCTCCATATCTGCCATATACTCAAGAACATAGTTGTTTTTCGCAAGTAGTTGCTGAAATATAAAGTACTTGTCTTTTAAAGCCTTTTTTGCAATTGAATTTTCCTGTTTCATTGTTTTTTTAAATAATATTATAACCCCCCCAAAAACTCTTGACAAGAGGAAAATATTAGTATATTATTATGACAAGAAAGGATAGATTATAACATTAGTACAACATTGGAGCCATTAAACAGACAAAATTATCGTAAGCTTTACGTGCAGCTTTACGAGGTAATAAGGAAAAAGATTGAGGACAAAGAATGGTCAGTTGGCTTCCAGATACCAACTGAACAAGAACTCTGTGAGGATTTTAAGGTAAGCAGGGCAACAGTGAGAAGTGCTATTTTAGAACTTGTGGGGCAGGGTTATCTAACACGTCAGCAGGGGAAGGGAACCTTTGTATCTAAAAAAGTAATAGCAAATAAACTGACTATGTTTACAACTTTTGGTGAACTATTTATTGAGGCAGAGATAGATGTTGCAACCGATGTGCTTGCGCAAACAATAATGATGCCTGTGGATGATCTGGCCGATAAACTCAATATCTCTGGAGATAAACATATAATTTATATTAAAAGATTGCGGAAGGTTGATAATAAACCCATTTTGATTCAGGAAACATATATTCCCTTTCACATATGTCCACCACTTTTAGAAGAAAACGTCCAGAAAAATTCTTTATTTGAACTCCTTGAAAAAAGATATGGGATACAAATTACGGGAGTAAGAAATTATTTTGATGTTACATATCTCGATGCTGATGAAGGTAGACTTCTTGATCTATCTGAGAGTTCACCTGCATTAGTTTTAACTCAGCATTTTTTTTCAGGGGGAACTCAGATAATGTATATGCGTTCAATTAAACAACCTGGCAGGCTTGAGCTTTTAATAGAATTTGAAAAAAAGATAGGTGATGATAGAATGAATTTCAAGTTTTCTAAACTTTAAATTATAAATAAAATTAAGAAGGAGGTGGCTCTATGTCAAAAAGTAAAGTTGTAAAGGATTTGATGATCGATGTCTTTGAGTATCCTCATGTACCCTATTGGTTCACGATAAGGCAGGTAATAAAAATCATCAAGGTGTCATTTATTAGTTCCAAGAAATACCCTGAACCACTGGCAATACTCGTGTTTGATGAAAAATATAATCTCATGGGGACTATAGTTCTCAAGGACATCTTGTCCGGACTTGAGCCGAGGTTTATGAGGCCCACCGAAAAGGCCCAGGCTTATATACAAGAAGAAGCAGAGCTATCCATTATCTGGGATACCCTCTTCAACACGGAAGCAAAAAACCTTGCAGAAAAGCCCGTGAGTGAAATCATGGTGCCGGCTAAGTACTTTGTTGAGCCGGATGACTCCATAACAAAAGCAGCTTATCTGATGATCCATCATGACTTGGTTTTGCTGCCTGTTCTGGAGAACAAAAAGAAGTTTGTCGGTCTTATAAGATTGGTCGAGATATTCGATGAAATATCCAATGCAATTCTAAAAGAATAGGAGGCGACAAAATGGCAGAGAAAGAGATAAAGAGAACCGAAGGGTTACCAGAGCCGCCACTGGAAATAGTCGTTGCACCAGAGAAAAGAAAGATTGACTTTAAGAGGATATTCTTTATCTTACTGGGATTGGCTTTATTCTTCGGAATTTATTTTAGCCCTTCCTGGCCGGATGCGGTTGATCCATTAGGTAAACACTTCCCTTTACCTCAGGCGGGTAAGGCTGCAATTGCATTGTTCCTCATGGCAGGGACATGGTGGGTGTTTGAGGTTATTCCAATTGGAGCGACAGCTATAGCTATAGGTTTATTTCAGGCGTTATTTGGTATCCGTTCTGCTAAAGAAGCATTTAAAGACTTCTTTGATCCATCTGTCTGGTTTATTTTTGGTTCTGTAGTTATTGGTTTGGCTTTCACCAAGACAGGGCTTACAAAGCGCCTTGCAGTCAAAATGCTCGGCATTGTAGGGGAAAAGACGAGCATGATCCTGTTAGGTTCACTAATTGTTATTGTAGGACTTACCCTTGTTATGGCTCACACAGCGGCTGCAGCTACTGTTTTTCCGATTCTCCTTGCAGTCTATGCCCTTTATGGAGAAGGAGATAAAAAAACTAATTTTGGTAAAGCCCTTTTTATAGGTATGGCATATGCGGCGGGTGCCGGAAGTATTATTTCATATTTAGGTTCTGCCCGTGCTCCTGCCGCAGCAGGTATGTTCAAGGAATTTACCGGCAGGGAGATGGGGTTCTTTCAGCTTCCCCTCTATATGCTTCCAATAACAATAGTCATGATATTTGTAATATGGGGCTGTTTGATGATTTTCCTGAAGCCTGAGAAAAAGACGATTCCTGGTCTGAAAGAGAAGGTAAAAGAGCTTGCAAAAAAAATAGGCCCTATGACCGGCCCTGAAAAATTTGTTATTGCAACTGTTGCACTTGTTGTTTTATTAATGGGTGCTCAGGCATTCGTCCCTGCCTTAAAGGGAATAGACAGGGCAGCAATCATGCTCATCGGAACACTTATCTTCTTCCTTTTCAGGATATTGACTGTAAAAGAGCTTGAAGATATGCCATGGAATATTATCCTGCTCTTCGGAGGGGCAATGAGTATCGGTTTCTGCCTCTGGAAATCAGGAGGGGCCCAGTGGCTTGCAATAGAATGGCTTGCACTTTTTCAAAAAGCACACTGGCTGGTGTTTGTCTGTAGTGTTGCGTTCTTTGTTCTTGTCACGACCAACTTTATCATGAACGTTGCAGCGATCGCTCTTTCATTGCCTATTTCCCTGGTTGTTGCAAGTTATATGGGTGTAGCGCCGGAAGTAATAGTCTATGCGTCTCTTGTTACCGCAGGCCAGCCATTTGTGCTTCTTATCGGAGCAGCACCGAATGCAATTGCATACGGTTCCGGTCAATTTAGTGCCGGCGAATTTTTCAAATACGGCACACTTCCCTCTATTATTTTAATGATTGTTCTCGCAGCGGCAATTTATTTTATCTGGCCGATTCTGGGTATGCCGGTGTTGGTTAAATAGTGTTCGTCCATAAACTTGGTTTGTTTGTCATTCCCGCTCAACAGACTGCGGGGATGACATAAAGGCAATTTATAAACAGATTCTTTTTACTAACGACTATTCACGGTAATGAGAGTTATTATGGGATTCGAAGAGATGCTGAGAAAATATTTCGATAAGGTTTTTACCGAAGTTGACTTTGTGAAAAAAACTTACAATGCCCTGAAAAAATTCGGATTCAATGATGAAAATGCAATTGCATCCGTCTGTATATGCAGGGACGAGATATCCCAGCCTCTGAGGAGCATCATCAAACATGTATGGGGTGAGGCATTCAACCTTTCAAGCCTTGGA
>JBGQMP010000067.1:0-7157 GCA_041500685.1 Thermodesulfovibrionia bacterium
ACACATGCCGCAATCAGAACTCAAGTTCCTTGGAACAGGCACAAGTTCATAGCGCACCTTTCCTTTTTTCAGAATTTTGTCTACTTTTAGTACATCATGAATGGTATTGAAGAGTAAGAAGTAAACTTTATGTTTTTGCAATGTGCCTTATGACCTCCAGAAAACGCTCAAGGGGCTTGAAGATGCCTACAATTTCATAAAAGAGGTATCCTCAACAGGGGCTCCAATACTCTTCGTTGGTACAAAGAAGCAATCACAAGACTCTATCCATGAGGAATCAACTCGCGCAGGGGGGTTTTTTGTTAATCAGCGTTGGCTTGGGGGTATGCTGACGAATTTCTCGACAATAAAGAAAAGCATTGAGAGACTAAAAAAGATTGATGCTATGAAAAAGGATGGCACTTATGAACTCCTTCCCAAAAAAGAGGTTGCTGCCCTTGAAAAGGAAAGGGCTCAATTAGAAAAAAATCTCTCAGGCATCAAAGACATGCCAGGCATACCAGGGGCTATTTATATAGTAGATCCGAAGAAAGAAAGGATAGCTATAGCTGAGGCAAGGAAGCTTGCTGTGCCGATCGTTGCAATAGTAGACACAAATTGTGACCCTGATGAGGTTGACTATGTGATCCCTGGTAATGATGATGCTATAAGGGCCATAAAACTGATAACATCTAAGATGGCTGACGCTGTTCTTGAGGGTAGAGAAGTCCTCTCAAAGAAAATGGCAGATGAGGCAGAGAAGGTCGAAGTTGAGGAAAAGATACAGCAGGAAGAAGCCGGGGTAAAAGAATGACAACAATCTCATCAGAAATGGTCAAAGACCTCAGGGAAAAAACAGGTGTTGGCATGATGGATTGCAAAAAAGCACTTTCAGAGAGTAACGGGAATTTTGAAAAGGCCGTGAATCTTCTTAGACAGAAAGGCCTTGCAACAGCGGTAAAAAGAGCTGGGAGGACAGCCTCAGAAGGCATCGTTGGCTCGTACATCCACATGGGAAAGATAGGGGTAATGGTCGAAATGAACTGCGAGACAGACTTTGTTGCCAGGACTGATGATTTCAAAGAGCTCGTCAAGGATATAGCCATGCATGTAGCAGCTGCAAACCCTTCATATCTGTCGAGGGAAAATGTCCCACAGGATGTTATAGAGCAGGAAAAGGAGATATACAGAGCACAGATTACAGACAAACCACAACACGTTATTGAAAAAATTGTGGAAGGAAAGCTCGAAAAATTTTACTCTGATACCTGTCTTCTTGAACAGATATTCATCAAAGATCCCGAACAGAAGAAGAAGATTAATGACCTCATTGCCGAAAAGGTTGTGCGATTGGGGGAGAATATTGTCATCAGGAGATTCGTAAGGTTCCAGCTTGGAGAGACAGATAGGGGATGAAAGGATTGAAATACCGAAGGATACTTCTGAAGATTAGTGGTGAAACCATGATGGGAGATAAAGGCTATGGCATTGATTCATCTACTGCTGACTTTATCGCAAAAGAGATCAAAGAAGCATTCTCACGGGGGGTTGAAATAGCAATAGTGATAGGCGGAGGAAATATCTTCAGGGGAGTAGAGGCGAGCATGAAAGGAATGGAAAGGGCGTCAGCAGATTACATGGGAATGCTTGCAACGGTCATTAATGCCCTTGCCCTTCAAAACTCCCTCGAAAAGCATGGTATTCCAACAAGGGTCCAGTCGGCGATCGAAATGAAGGAACTTGCAGAGCCGTATATAAGGCGAAAGGCAATAAGGCATCTTGAAAAGGGGAGGACAGTTATTTTCGCTGCAGGCACAGGCAACCCTTACTTTACAACTGATACAGCTGCAGCTTTGAGGGCAATGGAAATTGGAGCAGATGTAATACTCAAGGCAACAAAGGTAGATGGTATTTATTCCTCTGACCCTGTAAAAGACCCTGGGGCAAAAAAATATGACACCGTGACCTACATTGACGTTCTGAAAAGAGGACTCAGTATCATGGATTCTGCTGCTGTGTCGCTCTGCATGGATAACAATCTTCCTATCATTGTATTTAATCTGAGAGGCAAAGGTAATATAAGAAAAATTATAGAAGGGAAAAAGGTAGGGACTCTTGTTAGGGGGAGTAATGGAACAAGAGTTAAAAAGAAAGACCACTGAGCGGATGGCTGGCGCCATCGAAGTCCTGAAAAGGGAGTTCGCCTCAATCAGGACAGGAAGGGCTTCTTTAGCACTTCTTGATGGAATAGTAGTTAATTACTATGGTACGTCAACTCCTCTCCAACAACTTGCAAGCCTGAGCATACCCGAGAGCCGACAGATAGCTATACAGCCTTGGGACCAAAAAATCATTTCTGATATCGAAAAGGCTATTATGAAATCTGACCTCGGCATTACACCTGTGAATGATGGCAAAACCATAAGGATACATATTCCTCCTCTGACGGAGGAAAGAAGAAAACAACTCGTGAAGGTTGTAAAGAAAAAGGCAGAAGAGGCAAAGATAGCAATAAGAAATGTCAGGAGAGATACCATCGAGGAGCTCAAAAAACTTGAGAAAGAAAAGCATCTTAGTGAAGATGATGTCAAGAGATCCCAGGATGAAATCCAGAAGATTACCGACTCATATATAGCTAAGGTGGATGAAGTTTTAGCCCATAAAGAAAAAGAAATAATGGAGGTTTAGGATTCAAAAAAGAGAAAAATGGCAGGGGAAAAAATTACAAAGAAGGTAAGCAGAAAATCTCAGAGAAAGATCGTTAAAAAGATTTCTCGTGGGGGCAAGACAAAAGGGGTGAAAGAAAGCAAGGCAAAGAGAATCAAACCTGAGAAAAAGAGTGAAGCCCCTAAAAAAGCTAAGGTTACCAAAGAGGTTAAGGCACGCAAAAAGGTCAAGGTTCCGAAAAAGGTCAAGGTCCCGAAAAAGGTTAAGGCTCCCCTCAAGGCTAAGATCCCCCCAAAAGTTAGGACCCCTAAAAAGGCTAAAATTCGAAAATCAGTAACGAGGGTTCCTTTCGGTAAAACGGCAGAAGAGGGAAGAAAGTCTGCCCTCAGAAGCTCTCTTGTTAAGAAAAGGGAAGAGCTTGTTAGAGAGGCAAAGGAAGAGATATCCAAGTATATAAGGGGTGAAAAGAGACAACTTGTTGATACAGCCCTGGATAATGGAGATTGGTCTGTTGTTGACCTTTCAGAAGACATCAGCCTTAGACAGTTAAGTACTCACAGAGAAACACTCATCAAGATAGATGAGGCCATCAGAAAGATTGCTGAACGAACATATGGCAAGTGCGAGGATTGCGGAGAAGATATCAGCGTAGAAAGGCTTAAAGTCCTTCCTTTTGCAATCTGTTGCATAGATTGCCAGGAAAGAAGGGAACAACTTGAGGAGTTAGAGAGGGAAGAGAGAAGATTGCGGAAACCTTTTTAAACCCTTTCGCCAAAGTTCTTAAGCTCTGAAGTAAGTCAGCCCTCAGCTTCTTCGCCTTCAGAATGTCTGGTTTTTTAGAGCTCCATCTCTTCATCTCCTTTTTATCTGCTATAAACCTCTGCGAGTATTTCTTTAGCCCCCCGGGAGAGTAAGTCTTCTGCGAGCTTAATGCCAAGAGATTCATAACCTTCTAAGCTTCCTTCGATATGCCCTCTCACAATCCTGTCACCATTGATGCTTCCAACGAGACCATCCATAACAAGTAATCCCCCCTTGCCCCCCTTTACTAAAGGGTGGGTGGGGGGATTACTGACTATTCTTGCATATGCAGCGATTGGTACCTGACATCCTCCTTCGAGTCTTTTAAGAAAGGATCTCTCAGCCCTCACAGCTATTGATGTTTCTTTATGGTCTAAAGACCCAACAATCTTATTGATGAGTTCATTATCAATCCTGCACTCGATCCCTACCGCACCTTGGCCTATTGCAGGAAGGCATATCTCTGGTTCAAGTATTTCTGTTATCCTTTCGGCCCATCCTAATCTCTTCATCCCCGCAACAGCCACAACGATTGCATCAAACTGGCCTTCATCGAGTTTCCTGAGCCTTGTATCAAGGTTTCCTCTCAGTTGCACAATCTTTAAATCTGGTCTGATATTTAAAAGCTGACACAACCTTCTGAGGCTACTTGTCCCGACACGGACACCCTCAGGCAGGGCAGATATTAGCGAGGTATTTGGCTTCCGACTTCCGACTTCCGACTTCCGACTTATTATTAAGGCATCTCTAAGATCTTCCCTTTTACAGATCGCTGCAAGGTGTAGCCCCTCCGGGAGATCTGTCGGCACATCCTTCATGCTATGAACGGCTATATCAATTTTACCCTTCAGGAGGCCTTCCTCAATCTCCTTAACAAAAAGCCCCTTCCCCCCAATTTTTGCAAGCGGTACATTAAGGATCTTGTCTCCTGTTGTCTTTATTTTAATAAGCCTTACGTCAGTCTCCGGGAATAACCTTTTGATCTCTGATTTCACCCACTCTGCCTGATAGAGGGCAAGATTGCTCCCCCGGGTACCAATAGATATCCTATGTATCTTCTTTTTCTTCTTCATCAATCCCATAGAGTTTTTTTATGATTGCTATCATGAGATCCCTATCTTCAGGGTCTTCTTTAAGAGCTATAGTGGCTGGATGGATGAGCTTGTTAATAATTGCAGAAGCCATATATTCAATAGCTTTTCTCTGTTTTTCATCCAGATCAGGGAACCTGTTCATAAGCTTCTCGATCTCTTCTCTTTTAATCTCCTCTGCCTTCTCCCTGAGGGCAACAATGGTTGGCACAGAATCAAGAGAAGACAGCCACTTCAGAAACGGCCCGATCTCCTCTTCTATTATCTTTTCTGCCCTCTCTGCTTCTTTCTTCCTTTCGAACATATTTGCATCAACAATCCCCTGCAGGTCATCGATATTGTAGAGATAAACATTGTCCAGATCGTTTATCTTGGGGTCAATATTTCTTGGAACAGAGATATCAATAAGGAAGACCGGCCTTTGCTTTCTATCTTTCATCACCTTCTGCATTTGATCTTTTAACAAAATATAATGTGGAGCTCCTGTTGAACAGATAACGATATCAGAGTGCACCATCTCTTGGAGAAAATTGTCGAGCTTCACAGGTTTTCCATTGAATTCCTTAGCGAGATCACAAGCCCGTTCGTAACTTCTGTTTGCTACAATAACTTCCTTTACCCCATTGCTCATGAGATGTCTCGCTGCAAGTTCGGCCATTTCTCCTGCACCTAAGAGCATGAATACCTTCTCCGAGAGGTCAGTGAATATCTTTTTTGCGAGCTCAACAGCAGCAAAACTTATTGAGACGGCATTCTCGGCTATTCTTGTGTCTCTCCTTACCCTTTTAGCAACTGAGATAGCCTTTTTCATCAGTTTGTTGAGAAGGATGCCTGTCGCCTTTTTCTCGAGGGCTATCTCAAAGGCCTCTTTCAACTGCCCGAGGATTTGAGGTTCGCCGACGACCATAGAGTCGAGGCTCGATGCAACCCTGAATATGTGTCTTACAGCGTTCACATCTTCTCGGGTATAGAGTGCCTTATCCAGCAACGCCCTGTTGATATTGTGGAATTCTGACAGGAAAGTCTTTATAGATTCAGATGCCTTTACAGAATCCTTTACATTTGCATAGAGTTCTACCCGGTTACAGGTAGAGAGTATCACGGCCTCTTCAACCTCGGGGAGTTCCCTGAACCTTTTCAGTCCCTCTTCAAGTCTGGATCCATTGAAGGCCACTTTCTCCCTGACTTCAACATCTGCAGTATTATGATTTAGTCCTATGACAAAGATTTTCATAAGAATACATGGAGGCCTTTCCTGAGTACTTTAATGCCAAAAAATGCTGCAAGAATTATGAGAAATCCTACTATGGATAATATAGCGGCCCTCTTGCCTCTCCATCCTGCAACAAGCCGGGCATGGAGAATAATAGCGTAAATAAACCACGTTGTAAGCGACCAGACCTCCCTCGGATCCCATCTCCAGTAGCTACCCCAGGCACTCTCTGCCCATAGGGACCCCGTGATTATTGCGAGTGTCAGAAGAGGGAATCCAAGAGTTATGAGTTTATAATTTAATGCATCGAGGGTTTGGAGACTCGGTAGTCTTCCAAAAATTCCTCCGATGTGTTTCGATTTCACATAGTGTTCCTGGACAAGGTACATGGTTCCTACCCCAAAGGCAAGTGCAAAAGCAGCATTGCCGAGAAAGGCAACAACGGTATGAATGGTAAGCCAGTAGCTCCGAAGCACAGGACTCAGGGGTTTTATCTCTTGTGGCAACATTGAAGATGAGAACATAAGGACAAATACAACGGGCATTACAAAGGAACACAGGATGGTAACCCTATACCTGAACTGGAGTATGAAAAAGATAAGGACGATGCTCCAGGAGAAAAAAGATGTAGATTCGTGGAAATTTGTTATAGGGATATGACCTGCAGCAACATAACGGTAGATGATATTTGAGGTATGTAAGACAAAACCAACTGCAACAAGGGAAAGCATAAGCTGTGATATGATCTTCTTGTCTTTGAAGAGTTCTATAATGCTTACGACGGTAGCTGCAAAATAAAAAATCAGGGCCAGTTCAAAAAGAATTGTTCCCATCAGAAACAGCCAAGTTGGCAATTGGTGATCTTCACATGAAGGTTGTCAGCAGCCTCCCCAACATCTTTGTATGAAACGCCGAGCTGCTCTGCGATTTTCCTCGCAGTAGAGCAGGGAAGTTTGCCTCCAATGGCCTTTTTCTTGATCTCTTCAGCCACTTTTTCTTTTATTTCAACAGTTCGCATTTTATCAAACGTCATCGTTGTAAGGTTACCTTACATTTCTGCTCAAAAGAGTGAAGCAAATCCAAGCATATAGAAACATTTTACACTATCAATTTTAAAAAACTCAATTTAATGGAATAACCGTAAAAATTTTCCCTTTATGATAACAAATACAGGATCAGGATATAGTATTCTTGCCCATTCTCGGGCTAAAGCCCTGCGAGGTAAATTCTGTCAAGGACAGAATTTAAAATCGCTCAAAAACCATATCCTCCATTATCGACGATTGTTTTATAAATATTACACCCTGCGGTCTCTGCCGCAGTTCCGATGTATGTAGAGCTGTTGGAGGAAAAGACCTTGAGCAGATCAGGCTGTTTGAATTTTGACTTTGACGCCCTGCGGTCTC
>JBGQMP010000068.1:0-7151 GCA_041500685.1 Thermodesulfovibrionia bacterium
GGATTCAGGACGATAACGAACAATGAGGAACCAGACATTTATTTTGCGAAGGCAGACTACGATGACCTTAATGTAAAAAAGGTGTCTTATAAGAAAAGTTCAAAGTTCAAAGTTCAAAGTTCAAAGTTCAAAAGATAATAAACTCGTCATTCGTAACTTCTCACCCGTCACGGACATTGTTGAGCTTATTGATTATAAGACTGGGGCAACTCAGGTCAGGGGATCACAGGTGATAACAAAAGGCACCAATTTACAGTTATTCCTCTATGCAGCATTGATGAAGTCATTAGGATTTCAGGTCGAGCGTGTGGGCATCTACTCTCTCAAAGATGTAAATCTATCATGGATTCCCGGCAAGAACGACAGAAAGAAAGGGAGGACTATAGAAGATTACATAGAGGTAAGCCTCAGATTTCTCGAGGAAACGGTATGCAAGATGAGGATTGGAGATTTTTCTGCGTCCCCTCTTATTGAGCAGACATGCAGAAACTGCTCTGAAAGACCATATTGTCCGTATGTACAAAAAACAGTAATGAGTTAGGAGTTAGGAGTTTAAAGACATGAATATCCAGAACATGGAAAATTATCTTGATATAACGAAAAGCGTTATTATCTCATCCCCTGCTGGATCAGGAAAGACAGAGAAGCTTGCAAGGCGATATATCAGTTTATTGACTGGCGGATCTGAAATAGAAAAGATCCTGGCTATCACTTTCACTGAGAAGGCGGCAGCAGAGATGAAGGGCAGGATACTTACTATTCTCGAAAAAGAGAATCCTGATTTATTCCTGAAGATTCGGGAGAGGATGCCCCTTATGCGCATATCAACAATCCATGCGTTTTGTCTTAAGTTACTCAAGCGATTTTCAATAGAGCTTGGCCTTGATCCATCACTTGATGTAATGGACGAATTCACTGCTTCACTCCTCTGGTCAGAGTCAGTCTATGAGTGCTTGATGGAAGAGAAGAACAGACCTGATCTTTTTTATAAGATGATCAAAAGCAGGGGTATAAAGGGATGGGATAGTCTCTACCGGATTCTCGATGAACTTCACAGAAGAAGACCACATCCGGATCTTCTTATAAAAGAGAAACACCCCGTCGAGGGAGAAGAAGAAAAGAGGATCCTTGAATTATATTCAAGATGCCTTCAGAGATATAGCGATAAAAAACTCGAAAGACACCTCATTGACTTCGACGACCTTGAGTTACTCGCATACGAGGCCCTTATCAAAAACCCGGAATGGCAGAATATCCTCTATTCTTTTGATGAACGTACAGACCATATCCTCGTCGATGAGTTCCAGGATACAAGCTCTCTCCAGTGGAAGATCATCGATAAGCTCACAGAAGAATGGCGGTCAGGCATTGGTTCAAAAAGAGAATCTGGAAAGATACCAACCATTTTCCTCGTTGGAGATGAAAAACAGTCCGTATATCTCTTCAGAGGCGCAAATGTAAGCGTCTTTCATCAAGCAAAAGAGAGATTCTCCGAATGGCTCGGAAGGGGATATTACTTTGAAGAGGTAAGGGAAAATTATCGAAGCCTCCCTGCACTCATTACATTTACGAACAGCCTTTTTGAAAGACTCATGCAGCCTACTCTGTATGAAAGCTGGCGTACCAGGTATGCGCCTTTTGAATCAACAAGACAGGGTGATGGCCATGTTGAGCTTATTCTTGTGGAAAGTGACGAAGGTGTGAAGAAGAATCGTGAACGGGAAGCATCAGTTTTATCAAAGAGGATATTATCCCTTGTTAATCACTATGAAATATTTGATGGAGACACGAAAAGGCCATGCCTTTATGGTGATATGGCAGTACTTCTCAGAAAGAGGACACATCTTTCTCTCTTTGAGGATGCTTTGAGAAGACAGGGAATACCTTTCATTGTTGTAAAAGGTATTGGCTTTTATGATGAACCAGAAGTTGCCCTACTCAGGGATCTCCTTTTTCTTCTTGTCGACCCTATGGATGACTACAGCCTGGTCTGTCTCTTAAGGTCTCCCCTTTTTGGCATCGACTACAAGACTTTATTAAGGTTGATTGATAAATCCGCCAAGGCAGATAAAGGTGGCCGGACATTATTAGAGAAGATTCAGACTTCAAGAAATAAAAAGGTCAAGGAGGCATCCGGTATCATTTCAGGATGGATTGAAAGATGCAGACATAAACCCCTTTCCGTGATACTTGAAGATGCACTTTTGGAAACAGAAGGCTGGCAATATTACTGGGAAAAACAGAGGTCTGCAAATATTAAAAAATTAATAAGGATTATCGAGCTCTATGAATCTCAAGGATTCTCTGCCCTTGATATCAGGGAGAAACTTATCAAGGCAAGGTTAGGTGATGAGGCAAAGGCAAATATCAATACTGAAGGTATGAATGCTGTAAAAATAATGACCGTCCATGCTGCTAAGGGACTCCAATTTCCCATGGTATTTCTTCCGTCCCTTGATGAAGATAATAATCCAAGAGGTAAGTCCATTGTCATTGACGAAGAAGATGGAAGAATAGTTATGGCATATGAGGAGGACCCTTACAGGAGAAAGAAAAGGGAACCCTTCTTGAAGAGAAAAGAGAAGGAAATCGAAGAGGAAAAGAGACTTTTCTATGTTGCTGTTACAAGAGCACAAGATTTCCTCTGCATGACCGGAGCATGGAAACAAGGTGAAAAGGCTTCGGGACGGCTCGCATATATCATGGACACTTTTGAAATTTCAAAGGATGGAAAAATCAATCCTGAAGTGGACATTTTAAAAATCATAAATGAGTCTCAGGTAGATGAGATATACTCTACGCGTCACTCATCACTATTTAGTCATCAAATACCTTCAGAGTCTTTTATGTTAGAACCCGCATACACAGAACCCATTTCATATGAACCTTCTGTTACATGGAGGGATGTCACAGAGGAGATAGATATAAAGGTAAAACATGGTGAAGACTGGGTCTTGCTTGGAAAGATTTTTCACAAGCTATTTGAGGAACTCTCAAAAGGGCTTATTAGTCCTGATGATATCGATAAAAGGGTATTCATTCTCTTAAGAGCAGAGGTATACAAAAAAGAAGGGCTGGAGAGAATGGCGGAAGTTATAAAAAGTGATTTTAAAAAGCTTTCAGCATCAGGATATCTCAAGGATGTTGTTTTTCCCTGCAGAGACTCATATGTGGAGCTTCCTTTTATACTTCAGAAAGGAAAAACCATCTTCAGAGGCAGAATAGACAGGATTATCATGAAAGATAATATAGCCCATATATATGATTACAAGACTTTCCCCGCAGGAGAAAAGGAATTACCAGACCTCATTGATAAGTACAGATTCCAGATGGATCTCTACCGGGAGGCTGTAGAAAAAATATTCAAGCTTCGGACAAAGAGTTACCTGCTCTTTACTCACATGCCTCTGCTGGTAGAGATGTAGACGAAGTACAAAGGTATGGGCATCACCAAAACCAGGAATATAGAGTTCAATGAGCTGTTTCAAAGTGCTCTTGACCAGATGGAGAATACCTCCAGGCATGTGTTCATTACCGGTAAGGCAGGAACTGGCAAGTCCACTCTCCTTGATTATTTCCAAAACCATACGAAGAAGAAGCTGGTTGTGCTGGCACCTACCGGAGTTGCTGCACTGAATGTAAGAGGACAGACTATACATTCTTTTTTCGGATTCAAGCCCAATATTACCCTGAAATCAATCAAAAAAATCAAAAGAAGTGGCAAGAACATTTACAGGGAACTGGATGCCATTGTCATTGACGAGACATCAATGGTTCGCGCAGATCTGCTGGACTGTATAGATAGATTCCTGAGGCTGAACGCCAGAAGTAAAAAGCCTTTCGGAGGAGTCCAGATGATCTTCATCGGCGACCTTTATCAGCTTCCACCTGTGGTCACCAGCAACGAAAAAGAGTTCTTCAATACACATTACAAAAGCCCCTATTTTTTTGATGCCACAGTCATGAAGGAGCTTGAGATGGAATTTATAGAACTTGAAAAGATATACCGCCAGAAGGATTTCGATTTTATTGCTATCCTCAATGCAATACGCAACAATTCAGTCACCGGGGAACAACTAACTACTCTGAATCAACGGTATGATCCAGACTTTGTTCCAGACCCAAAAGATTTCTACATCTGGCTTGCCTCGCTCAACAGTGCTGCAGAAAAAATCAACAGGGAGCATCTTTCCAGGATTGCCTTTCCTCTGATTACTTATCAGGGAACCATACACGGTGACTTTAAGCAGGATTCTCTCCCCACACAGATTGACCTTCAGGTCAAGAAAGATGCGCAAGTTATGCTTCTGAACAACGATCCCCTTTTTCGGTGGGTGAACGGGAGCATCGGAAAGATTGTGGATATTGTAAAGCAGAAGAGAGAGGACGATGTTATTATTGTAGAATTGCTTACCGGGGAGATTGTGGAAGTTATGCCCTACAGGTGGGAATTGTTTAACTACTATGTCGACAAAAGCAAAAACAGCATTGAGTCAAAGGTCATCGGCTCCTTTACCCAGTATCCGCTGAAACTTGCATGGGCAGTAACCATCCACAAGTCACAGGGTAAGACCTTTGAAAATGTGGTGATAGACATTGGAAGGGGAACATTTGCGAGCGGCCAGGTCTATGTAGCTCTGAGCAGGTGCACGCGCCTTGATGGTATAGTGCTTAAAAAGCCAATAGAGAAAAGGCACATTTTCATGGACTGGAGAGTGGTGAAGTTTATGACACAATTCCAGTATAAACTTTCTGAAATCCGTCATCCCGTTGAGGAAAAGATCTATCTCATAAAGAGTGCAATTGAGAGACACCGGGAGATCGAAATACTCTACCTCAAAAACAATGATGTTAAATCGAGGGGGGTAATTACCCCCACATTTGTCGGTGAAATGGAGTACCACGGTAAACTCTACTGCGGTATGGAGGGATTCTGCCACCTAAGAAACGAAAAAAGAATCTTCCGCCTCGACCGGATTCTGGAAATCAGTGAGGTATAGCGGAAGCCCTTCTTCCCAGAATTTCCAATCCTTGTTTTCATGGAAGCTGTCTCTGACCCCTGTCATGCCCCAGCTTGACCGGGAATCCAGGAGGTTCCAATTTTTTTTCATAGAGTTTTTCCCCAAGGACACGAAAAACAAACACACCTCCACGATTAATCATCGCAATCCCTTTTTAATCAGGTCTTCTTATCTTCTGCTTCTCCTATTCGAAATTGAAAATGAGGAAGGTCGCAATCCCTGACATTCTGTACACCTTTTGTATTTTATTAAATCTTACTTCTTCTTCCATAATTTTAATAACTCATCAGGGCTACATATCTTCAAGCCTTTTACTGACTTAACCTTAAAATGCCGTTTATTACCGGTAACCAGTGCGTCTGCTTTTCCGCTCACTGCTACTTCCAAAAAAGGAATATCACTTTTATCCAAAAGAGGTTCATTACTGATGGTTGAGGTAATTCTAAGTCCTTCTGTCTCAATATATTCCAATAATGTATCAACATCATTTTCTGCAAAACCAAACTTTTTTCTTAAAAGAACTTCACGATACTCTGTAAGAATTCTGTCGTCATAAAGCAGCTTAAGGTCTCCAGTGATAACCATATCGAGAATTCTGGCTGCATTTCCAAATGGTGTGATAAGAGCCGAGACTATAACATTTGTATCAAAAACTATAAACAATTAACCTCTTTCTTTTCGTACAGCTTTTATTTCAGCTTCTATTTCCTCTCTCGATATGCAGGACAAACCTTTTTTTACTGCTGTTTTCCTCATCCTTGATATGGCAAGTTCTGCCTTGGTACGGCGAAAAACCTTGATTGTTTCATCAAAAGTAACATCACTTATGCCCGTTAACATGGCTATCGGTTTGCCATTTGATGTGATTATTACCTCTTCGTCCTTTTCAAGATTTTTCCATACCTCACCGGGTCTTATCCTAAAATCTCTTACAGTTACAAACTTCATCTGTATCACCTCCGTTTACCAATTGTCCTACAATAAGTCTACAATTTGGATACAATATTGTCAATACACAACCTCCATCACCGCCCAGCCAAGATGGATTGGTTGGTTAGGCTGAGAGAGATAAATGGGAAGTAGTGAGTTTCAATCCTTGTTTTCATGGAAGCTGTCTTCAATACTTTGTCTTTTTCATATCATAATCGAGATAATGGTAGAACTATTTCATTTGTGCTTCACTATATAGAAGTTAGTCATTTGAGGTAAAACAAATAATTCTATTGACTCTGTTTTTAAAAGTTATATTATGTAAGCCATAGGTAGGCTGTAGAAATGACAAATGGCGTACAAAATATAACACAAAGAGAATTGAATCAAATTTTATAAGATATTCACTCCTAACTATTTTCTCCTTATTAACGTCAAAGCAGGCTAAAGCCTGTGGCTACCAAATTCACCCGTCCTGAATGGTTATAAACAGATTAATAATAGTATTGCATTCCTATTAAAATTCTGTTACGATAGTAGCGTATTACTAACAGGAGCATAATATGCTGGAAGAATTAGTCCGTCTCAGCCAGAATTTTATCAAGATAAACAACAGGGATTACATAAGGTATTTCCTGAAATCGAATCCCTTGAAAAACCGTTTTTCTATTGTTGTTGGTCAGAGGGGGGTAGGGAAAACCACAGCCATGATTCAGAATATTCTGGCCTCTTATGACAATGATATCTTTACAAAAAAGGCACTTTATATTCAGGCAGACCATTTCCTTGTCGGCAGCCGTTCCCTCTATGAAATAGCTGAGCAGTTTTATAATCTCGGTGGCGAAATGATCTGCTTTGATGAAATACATAAATATCACACCTGGTCAACGGAACTGAAAAGTATCTATGACACATTCCCAAAGCTTACAATAGTAGCCTCAGGCAGTTCTGCTCTGGAAATCTATAAAGGTAGCCGCGATTTGAGCAGAAGGGCTGTGGTTTACAGGATGTTCGGAATGTCATTCAGGGAATTTATCGAGCTTGCTCTTGGAATTGGTCTCAAAAGCTTCAGCCTTGAGGAGATAACCAGGAACCATCAGCGCACAGCAGATGATGTCATCAACTCGATAGAGAAAAAAGGAAAAAAGATACTTGCCCTTTTCAAGGATTACCTTGAATATGGATATTATCCTTATTTCA
>JBGQMP010000069.1:0-7150 GCA_041500685.1 Thermodesulfovibrionia bacterium
AGTCATACTTTCCTTTCCATCTAAGAATTGATTGATTGAGATCAAGCTTTTTCTTTCTGATACCTTACATATTCTTACCTGTAACAAAGGACATCTTTTTGTTGGTATAATAGTCAGACTAAAAAAAGGCTCGATAAAGGAGTAGAGATGGGAGAACTCGAAAGATTAAGGAAAGAGATTGATGAGGTCGATAATGAAATCCTCAGACTTCTTAATAAGAGAGCGGAAACTGTTATCAACATCGCCCATATCAAGCGCAATGAAAAAGCAAAATTCTATTCTCCCGAACGTGAAAGAGAGATTCTCGAACGCCTCACATCGTTGAGTAAAGGGTCATTTCCTAATGATACGCTCAAAGTTATATACAGGGAAATCCTTTCTGCATCGCTTTCCCTCGAAGAACCCCTGAAGGTAGCATGTCTGGGTCCGTTGGCAACCTTCACGCACCTGGCAGCATTGAGACATTTCGGTTCCTCAGCTTCATTCCTACCAGTAGAGAGTATTAAGTCAGTATTTGATGCTGTCGACTCTGGTAAGGCAGAATTCGGAGTTGTGCCTATTGAAAACTCAAATGAGGGTGTTATCAGCTATACACTCGATATGTTCATGGATTACGATCTCAAGGTTGCCGCTGAAGTGATGCTTGAAATTACCCATAATCTCCTGTCAAAGAGTGGTAATAAGACAAAAATCAAAAAGGTTTATTCCTTTTCGCCTGCGACAGTACAATGCAGGCGATGGCTTGAGTCAAACCTGGCCGGAATACCCATTATTGAAGCCACAAGTACAGCTAAGGCAGCAGAACTTGCATCCCAGGACGATGAGGCAGCGGCTATAGCAAGCGAGCTTGCTGCAAAGGTCTACGACCTGCATTTTGTCGAGAAGAACATCGGTGACAGTAAGCACAATTTTACAAGATTCCTCGTCATCTCGAAAGCATCCCCGCCAAAAAGTGGCAGAGATAAGACATCAATTATGTTCTCGATTAAGGATAGACCAGGTGCCCTCCACGACATCCTTTCACCTTTTAAAAAGGCAAAGATTAACCTGACAAAGATAGAGTCAAGGCCTTCTAAGAGAAAGGCATGGGAGTATATATTCTATGTAGACATGGAAGGACACATTGATGATCGGAAAGTGAGAAAAGCAATTGATAATATAAAAGACAGCTGCCTTTATGTGAAGATTCTTGGATCCTACCCTCACGGTGGAACTTGATGATTAAAGTCCCCACTTATATTTCAAACCTTCAGTCTTACATACCTGGGAAACCGGTTGAGGAGCTTGAAAGGGAAATCGGCATCAAGGGTTCTATAAAACTTGCATCCAATGAAAACCCTGTTGGACCTTCACCAATGGCACTAAAAGCCCTTATAGATAGCTTAGGGAGTTCAAATTTCTCAAACAACATTAATAGATATCCTGATGGGAGTGGTTACTATCTTAAAAAGGCCTTATCAGAAAGGCTTTCTGTCAGAGAGAATGAGTTAATTCTCGGAAATGGCTCCAATGATCTGATCGATATTGCTGTGAGAACCTTTGTGCAACCCGGGGATGAGGCTGTTATGGCCCATCCATCTTTTATCATCTATCCTATGGCTGTTCAGGCAATAGGCGCAAGATCAGTTCAGATACCCCTGAAGGATTACACCCATGATCTCGAAACAATGGCAGATGCCGTCACCCAAAAAACAAAGATGATGTTTATAGCAAACCCGAATAATCCTACGGGCACGATAAATAAAAGAGATGAATTCGACCGCCTGCTCGATCGGCTTCCTGAGGGGATACTCGTGGTAGTTGATGAGGCATATCATGAATATGTGGCAGATCCTGATTATGCTGACAGCATGAAGCATTTCAGGGGCGGAAGAGATATACTGATATTAAGAACCTTTTCGAAAATTTATGGTCTCGCAGGTCTCAGGATTGGCTATGGGATTGCAAGAAATGATATCATCCTTGAGATGAATAAGCTCAGGCCACCTTTTAACACAAACTCTTTAGCACAAAATGCAGCCATATTTGCTCTTAAAGATGAGGCTCACATTAGGTATTCTCTGGGAATAAATGAAGAGGGAAAAAGATACCTTTACAGAGAACTCGATTCCCTCAATGTGAAATATGTTTCCACCGAGGCAAACTTTATATACATCCTCTTGGGGCAGGACTCGAATGTATTGTACAATGAAATGCTAAGACACGGTGTAATTGTTAGACCTGTAGGGCCTCAAGAGATAAGGGTTACTATAGGCCTTCCCGAGGAAAATAAAAAATTCATTGAAGCTCTAAAGAAAATAAGAAGTAAGGTATCGGAGGAGTAAATGGACATCATTGTTTTAAAACCGGGCGCAACTCAAGAAGATATAAGGCGTATCTTGAAGAAACTCGAGAGCCGTGATCTCAAGGCAAATATCTCAAAAGGCACTGAAAGAACCTTAATTGGGGTTATCGGCGATACCTCTAAGGTAGCAGAGGAAGAAGAAGATGCCATAAGGGCAATGCCTGGCGTAGAAGATGTGGTGAGGATACTGAAACCCTATAAACTCGCAAGCAGGGATTTTAAGGCAGAGGACACGACTATCGATATCAGAGGAAATGTTATCGGAGGTAAAAAGATACAGGTGATAGCAGGCCCATGTGCTGTAGAGAACAGGACAATGATAATAAGCATCGCAGAGAAGGTCAAGGATGCTGGTGCCTCATTCCTCAGGGGGGGCGCATTTAAGCCGCGTTCTTCTCCTTATTCATTCCAGGGACTCGGGGAAGAAGGACTGAAATACCTCTCAGAGGCGAGGGAAAAGACAGGGCTTCCCATTGTAACCGAGCTGACGGACCCCAGGGATATCGAAGTCATTGTAAAGTATGCGGATGTAATACAGATAGGGGCAAGAAACATGCAAAACTTCAGACTCCTCCTCGATGTAGGCACGTGTGACAAACCAGTCCTTCTAAAAAGGGGTTTATCGGCGACAATAAAGGAATGGCTTATGGCTGCTGAGTACATAATGTCAAGGGGCAATCAGAATGTAATCCTCTGTGAACGGGGCGTTAGGACCTTCGAAACAGCTACGAGAAATACCCTCGACATCAGTGCAGTCCCACTCCTGAAACAACTTACCCATCTTCCTGTTATTGTCGACCCGAGCCATGGCGTCGGCAAGTGGGACCTCGTTGCGCCCATGTCCAAGGCTGCTATAGCAGCAGGAGCAGATGGGCTCCTCATTGAGGTGCATACAAATCCTGAGGAAGCACTTTCCGATGGAGAGCAGTCTATGAAGCCTGCTACATTTAAGAAGTTAATGGAAGAATTAAAACCGATAGCCACTGCTGTTGGAAGGGAGATATGATTAGAAACAATAAATACGGTGATACGAGGACGCGGAGACACGGGGACACTTCACCCCTTCACCGCTTCTCCGACTCTCCCGATCGCATTTTTTTTGAAAGGGTGACAATACTCGGTGTTGGATTAATCGGTGCATCTTTCGCCCTCGCAATGAAGAAGTACAAACTCTGCAACCATCTCACCGGAAATGGCAGAAGGCCTGAAAACCTCCAGAGGGCGAAGGAGATAGGAATAATCGACTCCTTTGAACTTGATCCTGCAAGGGCTTGTAATGACTCTGACCTTGTCTTATTTGCAACCCCGGTCGGAAACTTTATTGAAATTGCAAAAAAAATCCGCACTTCTTTGAAAAAGGGTTCATTAATTACTGATGTCGGGAGCGTAAAAGGCAGACTTGTCTACGATATGGAAGCGCTTATGCCCGAAGGTACCTACTTTATCGGTGGTCACCCTATAGCAGGAAGCAGCCGTTCAGGGATTGATACAGCAACAGCTGATATCTTCAGGGGTGCGAAGTGTATTCTCACGCCCACAGAAAAAACCCATGGGGGCACTCTCGAAAAGCTTATCCACATATGGAAAACCCTTGGCTGTATCGTAGAGCTGATCAATCCCGATGAACATGACAGAATTTATGCAATGGTAAGCCACCTGCCTCATCTCATCTCATATGCAATAATAAATGCTGTAGCAGATGTAGATAGTTCATATCTGAAATTCGCTGGTCAGGGCTTTATGAGTACCACGAGGATAGCATCAAGTTCTCCCGATCTCTGGCGTGATATATGTATTCTTAATAAAGATAATCTCCTCAAATCTATCGATATCTTCAACAACAATCTCGAACGGTTAAGCCAGTATCTCAGGGCTTCTGATTTTGGATCCCTCGAAAGAGAATTCGAAAGGGCCCGGACACTGAGGGAAGGTATTGGAAAGCATTGAGCTCAGCAAGGCAAAAAGTTTTAAAGGAGAATTTTCTCCTCCACCTGATAAGTCCATATCCCACAGGGCTGTAATATTCTCTTCCCTCTCAAAGGGGAAAAGCATAATCAAAAACTTCCTCAGGGCTGAAGACCCTATAAGCACAATCAATGCTTTTAGAACATTAGGTGTGGATATAAAAGATACGGGTGACGAGATAATCATTGATGGTAAAGGCATTCATGGCCTGAAGGAGCCTGATCGTATTATTGATTGCAGAAACTCTGGCACGACAATGAGGCTTCTCTCAGGGATACTTTCAGGAAATCCCTTCTTTTCTGTCCTGACAGGAGATGAATCCTTACAGCAAAGGCCAATGTCGAGGATCATCACCCCCTTAAGACAGATGGGTGCGGAGATAATGGCAAGGTGTGACGACAGATATCCACCCATCGCTATCAGGGGGAAGAGGCTTAAGGCAATTCAATATACCATGCCTGTAGCGAGTGCTCAGGTTAAGTCAGCTCTTCTCCTTGCAGGCCTTTACGCAGACGGAGAGACAGAGGTTATAGAACCTTTACAGTCAAGGGATCACACAGAACGGATGCTGCCTGCCTTTGGTGCTGAAATAAAGATTGAAGACCTTCATACCAAGATAAAAGGTGGGACAGAACTACAGGGTTTAGAGATTTATGTACCAGGCGATTTCTCATCTGCTGCATTCTTTATCGTTGGAGCTTTGCTGATCAGAGATTCTGAGATTATCATCAGAGGGGTAGGCATTAATCCTACAAGGACCGGACTCCTGAGTGCACTTCAAGAGATGGGAGCAGATATCAGAATCTCCAATATGAAAGATGTATCAGGTGAGCCTGTTGCAGATATATATTGTAAAGGTGGTAGAGAACTGAATGGTATTCAAATAACAAAAGAAAAAATCCCTTCTCTGATCGATGAGTTTCCCGTTCTTTGCGTGGCAGCTACTCAGGCTATGGGAATCACAGCTATCAGAGGTGCAGGGGAGTTGCGCGTAAAAGAGTCTGACAGAATCAAGGCTATGACAACGGAACTCAGAAAGATGGGAGTAAAAATCGAAGAATTTGAGGATGGCTTGAATATCACAGGTGGAGGCAGATTAAACGGCACAGTTATAGAAAGTTACAAAGACCACAGGATTGCAATGGCAATGGCAATTGCGGCTATCATTGCTGATGGAACAACAACAATCAACGATGTCTCATCTGTCAGCATATCATTCCCTGGATTTTTTGAGATTTTGAAAAGGTTAACAACATAAGAATAAAGCATTAATGTCTAAAAGGCATGAAGGGTTATGATTAGTAATCCACCTTAGTCCCCTCGGTTGCAAGTCGTACCGACCTTTAGAAAAGGGGAAGTTGAAGCAGCAAAAACTTTGCAAATGAGGTTAATCCATTCCCCTCTTTTATAAAGAGGGGTGAGAGGAGATTACTAGTAAAATAAATTTTATGATGAGACTATTTTTAATGAGAATTCTATGATGGGAAATAAAAATTAAAATATCAGATGACTTTAACTTGAAAAAGGTTATTGCCATAGATGGTCCATCAGGAGCTGGCAAGAGCACCATCGCAAAACTCATTGCAAAAGAGCTCGGCTTCGGTTATCTCGACACTGGCGCATTATACAGAGCCGTTGCCCTTTCACTGAGAGATAGCGGCTTCAATCCAGAAGACAGCAATAAGAGACTAGAGGATGCTTTTCTCAAAACTCATATCACCTTTATGAATGGGCAGGTGTTTCTAAATGGTAGGGATGTTTCAGGGGATATACGGTCAAAAGAGATTGATCATTCTTCATCAGTCTTCTCCGCGAAAAAGGTCGTGAGGGATTTCCTTTTTGATATTCAGAGAAATGCTGCCTCTACCAATGATATTGTTGTTGAAGGAAGAGATACAACAACAGTTGTATTCCCAGATGCATGGAAAAAGATTTATCTCGACGCCTCTCTCGAGGAAAGGGCTAAAAGACGACATCTGCAGTTCAGTGAGAAAGGCATTGACGTCAGCATGGAGGAGTCTATGAGTGATGTAATGGAACGGGATAAGAGGGATGCGAACAGAGATATAGCTCCCCTTAAAAGGGCAGATGGTGCTTTGTCAATAGATTCATCTAACCTATCTATAGAACAGGTAAAAGAAAAAATACTGAAGTTTATAAGGGCTGAACCTTGAATTCTCTCTTTTACCAACTTCTAAGGACAATTTTTTATATTTTTTTCAAAGTTTTTAACAGATTCGAGGTGATTGGCCATGAGAATATCCCGGAGAAAGGTGGAGTTATCGTGGCAGCAAACCATGTCAGTTATCTAGATCCCCCTGTTATTGGAGTGGCCTTAAAAAGGCAGGCTACATTCATTGCAAAGGAAGGACTTTTTAGGATCCCCTTAATCGGTAGGGGTATTAAAGCTTTCTCCTTTCCTGTGAAGCGTGATAGGCCACAGCCTTCCACCATAAAGGAGGCTGTTTACCGGCTTAAGCAGGGAGGGGTTCTCGTTCTTTTCCCAGAAGGGGGTCGGAGTGCTGACGGCAGCTTCCTTGATGCTAAAAGAGGAGTAGGCATGATTGCAGCCACGAGTTCTACTCCTGTTGTCCCAGCACTTATCGAAGGAACAGACAGGGCCTTCCCTGTAGGCGCAAAGTTTTTCAGACCTGCTAAGATAAGAGTGTTATTCGGCACACCTGTTAAGATCGGGGGAAAAGAGACAAACAAACACTTCCAAGAGAGGATAACCAAAGAAGTAATGGAGAGGATAGTAAATCTTAAAAGCAAAGAGCTAAGGGCTAAGAGCCAAGGGCACGAAAATAGCAAAGAGTTAAGAGCAAAGGGCAAAAAGCAAAA
>JBGQMP010000070.1:0-7134 GCA_041500685.1 Thermodesulfovibrionia bacterium
TCATTTTTATCTACAACCATTATATATGCCACATAACTTCCGGAGTCAATCAGGCGCATAGGCCACTTACCCTCGTATGTCCCACGCGGCGGGATGGTATCTACCTTGATCGCCTTGTTGGCGCTCCAGTCCTCAAGATCCATAGGCGATTCTTTGCCCCGTGTAACATTTGCTAAAGAGATATAGGCGATGATATTGTTGACGGCCTTGTCAGAATTGTTGGTTATTGTGCCAGTATAAGTTATTTTGTCTCCCATGTTCGCCTGAATGGACGGAGGATTGATGGAGACAGTAATACGGCTTGCTGCAAAAACGGGCGAATAATTCATCATTATTGCCAGAATAATTGTTGATAAAAGTAATGGAAACCTTTTCAATTGCATCACCTCACATTTCGAGTCTTGATGCGCTTCTTTTCAAAAACCACAGAGATAAAAACGTGTAGCTACAGATGATCGCGACACGTCCTATTTGATAGCTGAAGCCCTGACTGTCTATGACAACACTGTCAAAGGTATTGATGGCATCAGCAAAGGGATTTATTAAATCAAGAATATTTCCGAACCATGTTTTTCTCTGGGCTGCTGATAGAAAGATGGGAGAACCTGCCAGCAGGAATATAAAGAAGGAAATGATCAGAGAATTTTTCATGGACTTTATCCTTGCTGAAAGCCCCATGGAAAAGGCGGAAAAGGTAATGACAAGGAGCGTGCCGAGGATGGCGAGATAGGCAATTCCGGTCAGAAGGTTTTGACCGCCCTTGCCTACGACAAAGAGATAGGGCAGAGAAATGATAAAGATAATTCCCCAGTTTGTTAATGCCGCGCCGAGTTTTCCCATGGCAATTTCCGTCTTGTTTGCCGGGCTCAAAAACAGCGCTTCAATCGTACCCCTTTCTATTTCTCCGGCAAAGGAATCTGCACCGAATACAAGGCCTATAAGAACACCGAGGGCGGTAATGAAATTCATGATCATGTAAAGCATCTCTCCCTGGTCAAGGAGGCTTAATTCGCTGTTGGTAAGGAACAGGTAACTCAGGACGCTCAGGATTACAGATGTGAGGTTATACCATAAAAAACCTTTCGGGGTCAGGATGCTTTCCTTTATCTCCTTCTGCATTATATATGCTGTTTTCACAACGCTCCTTCCTTTGTGGACATGAAGAAGATATCCTCTATCGTCCCTTTTCCTTTTATTCTGTCGAGCTCTCCTGTCCTGACTATCTTCCCGTAATTGATTATGGCTATCCTGTTACAAAGCCTTTCCACATCATCCAATAAGTGAGTGGAAAGAAAAATGGTCGTGCTATGTTTCTGATTTAGATCAATCAGCAGATCATGGATATCCCTCCTGCCTTTTGGGTCAAGGCCGTTTGTAGGCTCATCGAGAAACAGGAGTTTCGGCCTGTTGATAAGAGCCCGTGCAATACCGAGCCTCTGCTTCATCCCGCGGGAATAACTGCGGATGAGATGGCCTTCCTTCCCATGGAGCCCTACTACCTCCAGGAGTTTATTGATGTCCTGTTTTGATGCTTTCTCTTCATAAAGATTGGAGAAGAATTCGAGGTATTCGTAGGCAGTCATCCATTCGTAGTAGCCGTTGGATTCCGGAAGGGCATTGATAATCCTTTTTACCGCCAGCGGCTCTTTGACAACATCATGCCCGTCGACCAGGACATTTCCTGAATCAGCTTTTATCATAGCGGTCAGGATACGGATGGTAGTTGTCTTCCCCGCCCCATTCGGGCCGAGGAAGCCGAAGATGTCACCGTCCTCAACAGTAAAATTCAGGCCATCCAGTGCCGTATAGCCATTATATTTCTTGACCAGATTTTCTACACTTATTATCATGGCTATCTACCTTATTTAAGATTGTATCACAATCGAATTCTATTACACCTTTTGTTGGAGGGGGGGTCCCCCTCCAACAGCACCCACGCAGACTTCTTAAGGTTTATTCTACCCCTTCAAATTGATGATCCACATTTTCTCCATCTGTGTCTGCGTGACCTCCGCCTGGCAGATTCTCGTTCTCAGAAGCTGATCCATTCTCTGTTGCCTTTTGACCTTTACTCGTTTTCAGAACATCATGAGACTTCGAGAAGGGTTTAGGATTGGTCTGCGACTTTAGATGAGTAGCATGTACTTGTGAATGATTGGTATAGGACTTTAGATTAGCTGCATGAGCTTGTGAGAGCAATGACGATCCACCAACATTGATCAGACCGAGTGCTAAAGCGATTATAATCAGTTTTCTTTTCATTTTTATCACCTCCTTTCTGCCAGGGGCGGAAACGTTTCCGCCCCTTGTTGTGATACTACTTTTCACCTCCTTCTTCGTGGTCATTGTCGGAGTCTTCTCCTTCATTACCTTCGCTGTCCTTTTGGTCAGTCTCGATCTTGAGAACCTTCCCGTCACCTGCATCAACCTTCACATCCACTATCTGGCGGTCGGACTTTACAACTTCGACACCATAGACAAGATAACCATTCTCATTTTCGAGTTCTATCCTCAAAATCTTTCCCTGAACAGCCGTAAGGGCTGCCTTGACAGCAGAGTCAAAAGGTATCTTTGCCATTCCTACAAATCCTGCTTCATCATCACTTTTAATCTGGATGCTGCCAGTATGTTTTGTCTGCTGGGCAGAAACTGCTCCAATTCCAATAATGATAAGAGCCGTGAGGAAAACACCACTGATTGCGGTCATCGTCTTTCTTTTCATCTTTGTCACCTCCTTTCACGGGTAAAATACGTAAGCCTGTACTTGATTTCAGTTTGCGATTTCATTATAAAAAGAGAAAGATTACAGGAGGATTAATGCAAGGGGTATAATACTTTAAACATGGAGAGATACATTCTGAATATAATCCTGCCGAACCTCAACCACTGGGGATATTATGTTTTACTCTTGATGACCTTTCTTGAGACATCGGCATTCCTCGGTTTTCTTGTACCCGGTGAAAGTATGGTCGTTATAGCTGGGCTTCTGGCATCAAGGGGTGTTCTTGAATTAGGTGATGTAATCTGGGTTGCTTCCCTTGGTGCAATAATGGGAGACACCGCAGGGTATTTTATCGGTCGCAGATTTGGAGAAGGATTTTTTCTGAAATACGGTAAATACCTCTTCTTTAAAAAAGAGTATCTTGACGAGGCTAAAAGATTCTTTGACAAACATGGCGGAAAGACAGTGTTCTTTGGACGTTTTATGGCCTGGCTCAGGGCCTTTGCACCTGTCATTGCAGGGACTTCAAAAATGCATTATCCGAAATTCCTCTTTTTTAATGTGGCTGGCGGTATAGCATGGGCAACAACATTTTCATTGCTCGGCTATTTTGTCGGCAATAGCTGGGATATTATAAAGGTTTATCTCGGCCACCTCGGAGTCTTTGCATTCACCTTCTGCGCAATCATTATATTTCTTTATTTTTTCCTTACGAAAAGAAGGCGACTGATTAAGGAAAAGGTCGGCTGGATTGATAAGAGATTATCTTCTCAAATGCCAAGGACATGGAATTTTATAAAGGCCCGCTTCCGTGTAGGCAGCTGGTATGGATTGAATCTCACAATCGGTATTGTTCTTCTTCTCCTGGCACTTTATTCTTTCGGTGAAATTATTGAGGATTTAATGGACAAAGAAACATTGTTTTACCTTGACTTCGAAGTTGAAAAGTTTGTAGAGAAGTTGATCAGTCCTCAGGTGACAAGATTTATGGTAGACATAACCAATCTGGGTGGAGTTTATCTTATCGTGATTGTATCTATTACAATGGCATTATTCCTTTTGTATAAGAGGTACTGGTGGGATCTCTTTACTTTCTTTTTGGTGGCTGGCGGTGGAGAAACTATTCTCATTATTCTGAAGCTGCTTTTTCACAGACCACGCCCAACTGCACAACTTGTAACAGTTCATGGATATAGTTTTCCGAGCGGCCATGCCTTTGCTGCCATGATAGCCTATGGTTTTCTCATCCATATAACATGGAAGTTGATCAAATCCGAGGCATTGAGGTTTTTGATATTTTCACTATCCATTTTTTTGGTTCTCTTTGTTGGCATAAGCCGTATCTATCTCAATGTGCACTGGTTAACAGATGTCCTCGGAGGATATGTCTCAGGGTTTACATGGCTTGTCTTCAGCATTATTATGGTGAATACCATGAGACAGATAACCTCAACAATGGAGAGGAAAGTATGAAAAGACCCTGGCATTCCTTAATAATCTTCTCTACATTCTTTGGGTTTTCTGAGCAGTGATTATCATGAATTCATACCGACCATTTAAATAATGTCGTACCAGAGGAAAGGAAATTGAAGACTCCGGAAAAATACTGGGAAATTGAAACCAGGGATTTGTTACAGCAACTGGAGACATCATCTTCCGGTCTTTCAGAAGACGAGGCGAAAAGACGGCTGTCAGCCTTTGGACATAACATTTTAAGAAAGAGGAAGAAGCAGACCAGGCTGTCCTTATTCTTCAATCAATTCAAAAGCCCTATCATCCTTATCTTAATATTTGCAAGCATTATATCCGCTGGGGTAAAAGATTTTACGGGCACAATAATTATTCTTACCATCATTATCCTAAGTGGTTTTTTGAGTTTTCTTCAGGAATACAGTGCCAAAAATGCTGTGGAAAAACTCCTTCAAACCGTCAAGACAAAGGCAGCACTCCTCAGAGATAGTAACAGAAAGGAAGTCTTTATAGATGAAATAGTCCCTGGCGATATTGTCTTTCTTTCTGCCGGAAGCATAATTTCTGCGGATTGTGTTCTCATGGAGGCAAAGGACTTTTTTGTCAATGAGGCGATATTAACAGGCGAGACCTTTCCTGTAGAAAAAAGTCCTCAATTTTCCTTTCAAGGACAATCTCTTTCTCAGAGAAACAATTGTGTCTTCATGGGAACTAATGTAGAAAGTGGCGTAGCCACCGCAGTGGTAGTTAAAACTGGCAGTGATACAGAAATAGGCAAGATTGCTGACAGGCTCATTTTAAGGTCTCCCGAAACAGATTTCGAAAGGGGCGTGAGGCGTTTCGGGTACCTTCTGATGGAAGTCACGCTTATCCTTGTCCTCGTTGTCTTTGCCGTAAATGTCTACTTCCATCACCCTGTTATAGAAACCCTGATGTTCTCCCTTGCTCTAGCCGTAGGGCTGACGCCTCAGCTTCTTCCTGCAATCATCAGTGTTAATCTCTCAAAAGGCTCACAGGCCATGTCAAAAAAAGGCGTAATTGTAAAGAGGCTGGCATCCATCGAAAATTTCGGAACAATGGATATCCTCTGCACAGACAAAACAGGTACCCTGACCGAAGGAACGGTCTATCTCCATGAATATCTTGACATTAACGAAAAGAAAGATAGGAAAATTCTACTGTATGCCTATTTAAATGCCTTTTTTCAAACAGGGCTGAAAAACCCGATGGATGAGGCTATTGTCAGCTTTGAGAAACAAGAAATATCGGGCTACGAAAAGGTTGATGAAATACCCTATGACTTCCAAAGGAGGCGTCTGAGCGTCGTTGTCAGAGAACATGACAAAGGAAATATTCTCATATCAAAAGGCGCCTTAAAAGGTATTTTGGAGGTGTGCAAATATATTGAGTATGAAGAGAGAAAATATGAGATAAGTTCACGCATGGATGATATCAACAGGCTTTACCATACATGGAGCGAGAAAGGTCTTCGTATACTGGGTCTGGCTTATAAAAGGGTTGAGGAAAAGAAAGCATATAGCAAGGCGGATGAATCAGAGATGACCCTCCTTGGATTTCTCCTTTTTCTTGACCCACCGAAGAGTGATGTGAAACAGATGATATCCGAATTGAGTCAGCTCGGGGTCGATCTCAAAATCATTACAGGTGACAACAGGTTTATCTCAAGATATACAGCAGAAAGTGTAGGGTTTCCTATAAAAGGGCTTCTGACTGGAGAAGAGCTTGATAACATGAGTGATGAGGCGATACTTCATGCGGTAGGATATAACAACATCTTTGCTGAGGTAGACCCGAATCAGAAGGAAAAGATTATTCTCTCCCTCAAAAAGCTTGGCCATGTTGTAGGATTTATAGGAGACGGTATAAACGATGCAACAGCAATCCACGCCTCTGATGTGGGAATATCGGTAAACACTGCTGTGGATGTAGCAAAAGAGGCCGCTGATATAGTCCTCCTTGATAAGGAACTTGAAACGTTACGGGATGGTGTTGTTGAAGGAAGAAAGACATTTGCCAATACCTTAAAATATGTCTTCATGGCAACAAGCGCAAACTTCGGCAATATGTTTAGCGTCGCAGGTGCATCACTTTTTCTACCCTTCCTTCCCATGCTCCCTAAACAGATACTTTTGACAAACCTTCTCACAGATTTCCCTGAAATGACTATCGCTACTGACGCTGTAGACAAGGAGCTTGTGGAAAAACCGAGAAAATGGGATATCAAGTTCATAAAGAGATTTATGATATTTTTCGGATTAATGAGCTCTATCTTTGACTATGCAACCTTCGGGGTACTGTTATTTATTCTAAAAGCTGATGCAGTACTTTTCAGGACAGGATGGTTTATTGAGTCTGTGCTTTCAGCCTCCTTCGTGGTCCTTATAATCAGGACGAGAAAGCCCTTCTGGAGGAGCAGGCCGGGTAAATATCTCCTACTTACAACCCTGTTGATTGCATTGATAACCCTTGTAATTCCTTATCTTCCTTTTTCTTCTCTTTTTGGTTTCCAATCAGTGCCTAAGGATTTTCTCCTTTCCCTGGCTGTTATCTTAATTTCTTATATAATATTGGCAGAGATCGGTAAGAAGATTTTTTACAGGAAAGAATCTCATAAGAGATGACGGAGAGATCTCATAGTCGCTCATGTCTGGACTTTCAGGGCTTATAGAACACTTTCCATACTTAGGAATCTTTATTCTCCTTATCCTTGGGGGTATAGGACTTCCTCTGCCTGAAGATACAACACTGATATTATGCGGTTTTCTCGTCTCAAATGACATGCTTTTCAAATATTTTAGGACAAGACGAGGTAAGACATCTCTGTAAAAATTCATTGATGAGTTTAAGATCATGATAGGAAAATGTTAGGGATTTTTACAAAGGCATAGAAACAAGAAATAATATTCTATTTTGAGAAAGAA
>JBGQMP010000071.1:0-7105 GCA_041500685.1 Thermodesulfovibrionia bacterium
TACCCTGCCATCCATATCATCGGGGATGGGTAAACCGGAGAGATACAATACTGTTGGAGCAATATCTATAATCCTTGCACTTTTAAATCTGAAACCTCTCTTGAAAGGGTAGCCCTCGGCCAGAAAGACCCCGTTTATTTTATGGGTTCCGCTCCAGTCAATGCCACCACGAAGTTTTCCCTTATTAGTTGAAATAGATACACCACAACCCTCAGAAGTCATACTATTTTTAGGAATAAAGCCATCCCCGGTCCACCAATCAAGGATAAGGTCAGGGGCATTTGCAGTAAAAGGCCCATTATATATCTCAGCCTTCGTATAAACTTTTTTGATCACCTGTCTTCCATCAGAATCTTTTAGTTCATAGAGTTTTTCCACTATATACTCAATAAGGCTGTCGTAGTCTTTTTCATCTACTATTCCATTAGGTCGTTTTCCCTTTAAGTTTATCCATATGTTTGCAGAAGTATTAAATATCTCTATTGAATAAGCACGGGTGTGATTCCAGTCAATCCTTGAAAGTGATAAGTATGATTCAAACTTGTTTCTAATTCGAGGGAATAATTTTGTAAGTGCCATTTTTTGTCTTGTTGAGAGGTTTGCTTTCAAAACAGACTCCATTTTCTTTAGCAACCCCCAGAAGATTGAATGAAACTTTCCCGGCTCTTTGTCGTTTGTCTTATATTTCAGAACCCCGATTTGTTGAAGATAGTTATTCAGAAAAACCTGAGTGGAACCAACCGGACCAGCACCATGGTCAGACATAACGATATACACGACATCTTCTCTAAGTGCTTCAAAAATATCTAACAAATTTTCGTCTATTTTTTTATATATCCTGTAAATAGCATTCCCATATTTCTTATAACCTTCAGGATCGTATTGGGAATGTGATTTATCCATATAGTGCCAGAAATGATGCTGGACCTGGTCAGTTGAATTGAAAACTACTATGAAAACATCAATATCGTAATTCTTTAATAGATAAAGTGAAATATTCTTGCGTTGTTCCTCTAATTTTTCAAATTCTTCAATGACTTTATCTCTAACCTTATCGTTTTCCATGTGCCCGAGGTGCCTTATATCTAGATTTATTTTTCCGAAGATTTCTTCAAGCTCTTTCCTAATCTCATGAGGGTATATAAAATCGCTATTCTCATCTGGTGTGTCCATTCCCGATATGAAAAAACCATTTATATCCTCAGGCGGAAAAGTCATAGGGACATTAATTACCCCGACTTTTTTACCTGAGTCACTCAAAATTCGCCATATCGTATCTGAACGTCTTGATAAAGAGTTTGCATAGCTTATTTCGTAAGATCCATCAATGTGTTCTAAGAAGTCAAATAGATTATGTTTTCCTGGGTTCTTCCCTGTCATAAAAGATGACCAAGCAGGTGCAGTAACAGGAGGGATTGAAGAAAGTAAATCCCCTGAGACCCCCTGTTCTATTAATCGTTTGAAGCCAGGAAGCCGTTCTCCCCTGGCCCAAGGAAGTATCAGGTCCATTGTAGCACCGTCAATCCCAATTATGATTATTTGTAATGGCGTGTAGATAGACATAAAGATATTATAGGCCAAAAGTCAAAGCAAGACAAGGGCTTAGCTTATTATCTCTTTTATAAGTGGGGCATGTTTCCCATCTGTCATGGGACTATTAGACGCAAATATTTCTATTATTTCTATTTCTGACTTTTGATAGGTGGGTAGACGTTTCTCGTGGTATTAGTTGCAGTTACCTTTTGCTATGTAGTGCAGTTATTTGCAAATTTAATCACTCCATAATAAATATACCAGAAAATTTATGAATTATAAATACCTTTTCCATTTCCGTTTCCATTTCCATTCATTTTCAACTTTCCATAGAGCCTGATCAATTCTATAAATGCCTTGGCAATTACCCTTATCTTAGCTCCCGTTTGTTTTCCATTGACCCTGGGGTAGTGTGTAACAGGGACCTCTTTAATCAAAAACCCATTATGTGTTGCCTGTGCAAGTATTTCGGTGTTGACCATGGCTCCCACAGCTTCTATATCTACTTTATCAAATACGTTTTGTCTGAAAAGCTTAAAAGCACAGTCTATATCCTTGACTTTAAGCCTGAGTAATAATTTTACAAGACTATTCCAACCAAAGGCATTAAGACGTCTGTAAAATGGGTCCTGTCTTTTTACTCTGAAGCCTATCACAATATCATAGTAGTCAATCCAGTGAATCAACTTGTCCAGCTCACGGATATCAAACTGAAGGTCGGAATCACAAAAGAAAATCAGGTCCTTTCTCGCAGAAGTAATCCCCGATTTAAGGGCTGCACCGTACCCTCTATTATGTGCATGATGAATAACTTTTAATCTGCCATTGAGTCTTAGATGGAATTCTTTAATCACTTCTGCTGTTCTGTCTACGCTGCCGTCATTTACGACTATGAGCTCCCAGTCGTCAGTAAATTTTGGTAGTGTTTGAATGGCTTGGGTAAGAGCTGTGCCTACATTGGCCTCTTCGTTGTAAGCAGGGAAGATAACCGATATACTTTTCTTAAGTGAGGTCATGCCCTTTTCCACTATAAACTTTATACCTTTCCCCCCTAAGTTTTATGGAATGACGATTATTTAAAAGCAATTTGAATGCCAATACAGAAGATACTTGATTATGAAGGCAGGTGATGTTTTAAAAGCGCCAAAGCGGCTTCTCTTGCAAATAAGGATACCAGAATTTTGAGAAGATGGCTTAAATTTCTATAGCCATGTGCTTATAAAGTGTATCTATTGGATACAATTTAGTAGGAAAATGTGCTATTTGGATACACCCCCATAGCCACATATATGTTCCCTCCAGTATGGTAACAACTGGGCTCAGAACCAGATTACCTTCCTACCCGTAAGGGGTACACAAAGCTATCTCCCTGTCCAGGCACTATGAACATATTCGCAATGTATTCGCAATGAGTTTTCAATCATGCAAAACCAGTATTGATGTTAAAGACTTATTATAAATGCTGAGCGATAATCTCGGCTACATCCTCTATCTTTATGTCTTCACTGTCCACAGGAACAGATGTAAATAAATGTGCATCATCATATGTATGCATTCCCCTGAAATGAGTCTTACCAAAGGTATTATCTTTGGTTGTTGAACCCTTTAAGTCAAATCCATAATTAGGCAAAAGGTATATATCAGGTCCATTATCTCTATAGTTGCCATAAAAAATTTCTTCTTTGAGATAGACATCTTTTATGACCTTCTGCCCCTCAAATGAGATCTCTGAAAATTTTTCTTTCAACTCCTCAACCAGTCCCTTATAATCTGACTGTTTTACTGACCCTCTTTTATATATTCCTTCCAGATGAATGTAAATCCTTGATGGATCAAGACAGAATGCTTTCGTGTCAGAAGTTATTCCCTTGATTCCTTCTGAAGCATCCAGTTTTAAATAACCATTCTCAATTAACCATCTATTCAGATAGACTTCTGTCTTTATCGGTGCAAAACCGTGGTCTGAACAGGTTAGAAAAACGGCGCCATCTTTCGCTGCCTTCTTTGCCATGGCGCCGATGAAACTATCGAGTTCTCTATAATATTTCTCAAAGATGTTGAAGTACTTCCCCTCCCTTGCGGAATCAAAAAAGAAGTGGTGAAGGCGGTCTGTCTCGGTAATGGTGCCGATGAATAGCTGCCAGTCCTCGTTGTCATAGAGATATTCAATAGCCCTTTTTCTTTTCTCAAAGGTGTCAAAGAGGTCTTTAAAAAAGGCTTCAGGGTTTTCAATGGCAAGCTTGGCATTTACGTCAATCCTGTAACCCATCCCATTTAGGTAATTGAAGACCCTTTCGGGATATATCGCCTTTTTGAGGTCTATGGCGACAAAGCCACTGACCATGATACCGTTCATCTGCCTTGCAGGATATGTCTGTGGGATATTAAAGGCAACGGTTTTTATATCTCCTCTCTCCCATACGGGTTGCTCTTTAAGGGAATTAAAGTTAGGGAATATATATTCATAGTTTTGCCTGTCTATTTCCATGAAGCCGAAAATGTTGTGTTCGCCCGGGTTCTTGCCTGTCATAAAGCTACTCCAGGCTACTGACGATACCTCGGGCAGGGTAGATTTCATTCTGAAGAGTTTTCCATTCTTGCATAGCTGGGAAAATTCAGGCATGATGCCCCTCTCCATATAATCAACGAGAAGGGTGTAAGGCACACCGTCCAGCCCAATAACTACGACACTCTTGTCCTTTCTCCATTTCTTAAGGATATTGAACATATGTCTACATATATCCGAGTGCTCTTAACTGTTCCATGACCTGCTCTTTATCCTGTCCTCGGCCTACTCTTTCTGGTGTGTTTTCAAGATCCTGCATCCATGCCGGTATATCTGAGGCTCTGCCAGTGGCGCATTTTGCTCCAAGAGAGCGATATCCTAACTTATAAAGTTTATTAAAAGGTATATCATATTTGAAAATAGCTACCCAGATATCCCGCTCTCGAAAATGTAAAATAGGATGTACGCGTATGTGCTCAGGATTTGTTCTCGAACTGAAATATCCCTCTTCCTTTCGTGCCTCCTGTTCGTCCCATCGAATAGCGGTAGAGATGGCCGTGACTCCATTTTTAAGAATAAATTCTCTCATGGGTACGGTCTTCATAAGGTGGTTGCAGATGGTTGAATCAGGTATGAAAGGAAACTCGGAAGCGGTGAATCCCATTTCTTTAAGTGCGGCTTGATTTGATTCTTTAAGCGAAGATACCTTAATAAGGTCACCAATGCTTGTTGCCTTTGAGCTTACATCCTCATTTTTTAAAAAGGCTATCTCCAGAGACCATAACTGCTTGATGTGATCAACGAATTCCTTTATTTCGTCAAAGACATCTCCTTCATCGATAAACATACACACGGGTAGTTTAATGCCCATTTCGTTACAGACCTGCTTGAACAACCACAGATTGGTTGTGCTGTCCTTTCCCCCAGTTATGGCTACCGCAATTCTCTCAATACCAAATCTTTCTAAAGCCTCTCTGATAATAGACTTAGATTTTTCTATCTTCTCATCAATATGAAGTTTGAGTAATCTCTCTTTTTCATCAAGTGTTATCAAATCTCCCTCCTCAGTTTAGATTTATAATAATGGTAAATCAAAAGTAATACGTGTTTCAAATAGTATCATAGCTCAAGGTCCTTTTATCCTCTAAAGTGTAGAGATTTTTCCACCTTTTTTCAACACGCCCACTGTATACTCCCAGATATTGCCTTCCTAAGGTTAGATAACCTACTGGACTCTTAAGATGTAATATCTCATGAGGTCTCCGGATATTCGGAATATAGAACTTTTAGAAAGATTATGATAAATTAAAATCAAATACAAGAAAGGATTTGCGCAATGCTCAAGGAGAGAGATAAGTATGTCGTTGCTATTGTAGGGGCGACTGGAGCTGTTGGCAACGAGATGGTTTCAACGCTTGAGGAAAGAGTTTTTCCAGTTAAACATCTTAGACTTTTTGCATCAGAGCGCTCTGAAGGGAAGATTATGAAGTTCAGGAATACAGAGATTCCTGTTGAAACCCTGGAAGAGAATTCTTTTGAAGGTATAGATATTGCCCTTTTCTCTGCTGGAGCAGAGAGGTCAAAGATATGGGCGCCCGTGGCTGTTAGGTCAGGTTGCGTCGTAATTGACAATTCAAGCCAGTGGAGGATGGATCCGGAGGTCCCGCTTGTTATACCAGAGGTTAACCCCGATGATCTAAAATGGCATAAAGGTATCATTGCGAACCCGAACTGCTCAACCATACAGATGGTGGTTGTATTGAAGCCAATACATGATGTGGCAAATATCAAGAGGGTTGTCGTAACGACCTTTCAGTCTGTTTCAGGGACTGGTCAGAAGGCCATGGATGAACTGTTGCAGCAGACAACGGATTTACTCAATTTCAGAGAAGCCAAATGTAATGTCTACCCATATCAGATAGCATTCAATGTCCTTCCTCATATTGATAAGTTTCTTGAGAACGACTATACGAAAGAAGAGATGAAGATGGTGAATGAGACGAGGAAGATTCTGGGAGATAACTCAATAAGGATAACGGCAACAACGGTGAGGGTGCCCGTATTCAGAGGCCATTCGGAGAGCGTGAATATAGAGACGGAGAAAAAACTTACTGCTAATGAGGTGAGGGCGATTCTTTCAAATGCCCTAGGTATTGTTGTCTTCGATGCACCTCATAAGAATATCTATCCTCTTCCTATCGATGTAGCTGGCAAGGATGAGACCTATGTTGGAAGGATAAGAGAGGATGAATCTATAGAGAAAGGTATTAACCTGTGGATAGTTGCAGACAATCTCAGGAAGGGGGCTGCCCTGAACGCAGTGCAGATAGCAGAAAAGCTGATTGCAAAGGCATAAAAGCATAACTGGTTTTCGCTTGCTACGATATTTTTCGACAGTTCTATGCTCCTTCCGCTACAGCCTCGAAACTCACCCTACGGGTTCAAACAGTCGAGGCTGTGATCGCTACAGTTCGCCAAGAACTGTTACCGAAAAATTTCTGAAGTCGCTCAAACCAGTCATGCTTATCACTGGGTTTAAATAAAGTAGGTTATGCAAAGTATTGATTACATCATTCATGCTGATTATGTCCTTCCGATGGATGAAAGTCTTGCAATTATTAAGGACGGTGCAATTGCTGTAAAAGGCACCAAGATACTTAAGGTCGGGACTTCTCAAGAGATTTTCAGAAAATATACTCCAAAAACAATAATTAACGGAAGCCAAAATGTTGTATTTCCAGGACTAATCAATACCCATACCCATGCAGCAATGGTCTATTTCAGAGGCATAGCCGATGACCAACCTTTAAAGGGATGGCTCGAGAATCACATATGGCCAGCAGAGAATAAATGGCTCAGTCCTGAATTTATCTCAGATGCTGTTGAGCTTGCCTGTCTTGAGATGCTTAAGGGAGGGATTACAACGTTCAACGATATGTACTTCTACGAGGGTGCTGCAGCTGAGGCTTCAAAGAAGGTGGGTATGAGGGCTGTCTTAGGGGTTGGTATTTTTGATTTTCCAACGAAATCTGCCAGTACTTTAGATGAGTATTTTAAAAATGCAGA
>JBGQMP010000072.1:0-7052 GCA_041500685.1 Thermodesulfovibrionia bacterium
GGGAAAACTGTTTAAATTCATTTTGAAAAAATGATGGTTGATAAAAACAAAGACATTTGTTTTATGAAGCTGGCACTCGAAGAGGCAAGCCTCGCCTTTGCTGAAGGTGAAATCCCAGTTGGAGCTGTCCTCGTCAAAAATGGTAAGGTTATTGCAAAGGCGCATAATCAAAGGGAGTCTACAAACGACCCGACAGGACATGCTGAGATCATCGCACTCAAATATGGTTCAAGAGAAGAAAAAAGCTGGCGACTGACAGATTCAACACTTTATGTGACAAAAGAGCCGTGTATCATGTGTGCAGGCGCAATGGTAAATGCAAGGCTCGGCAGGCTTGTCTATGGATGTAAAGATGAAAAGGGTGGTGCCGTTGATAGTCTCTACAGGATCCTTTCAGATAAAAGGCTAAACCATCAGGTAGAGGTCGTAGCAGGTGTCCTCGAAGAAGAGTGCTCAGAAATACTCAAAAAGTTTTTCCAGAACCGCAGATAACTGCGTGCTGTTGGCCACTTTAATCCATAAAACAATTATCGATAATGGCGGATATAGTACTTGAGCGGATTCTTTTGCCGATAGTCCAATAAAAATATTTCTTATAAAGAGGTAAAAGCCTTGCAGGGCGATAGCCCGAGAATGAGCGAGAAAACTATATCTGCCAGTACATGTAAAAAATTACGAATAAAAATGGGTAGTTGTTCCCTCTCATTATTTTTAAAGAGTGACTTGAAATTCAAGCACTTTTTCCCCAAGAAGGAATCTTTTTCTTAAAACCTTCACGTTTATCGTTTCTCCCTGCTTTTTGTCAAAGATTGCAATTTTTACGTCCTCAATGGACTCTATCTTCCAATCGTCTATGGAGATTAGGACATCACCTTTCTTAAGTCCAGCTTTAAGTGCAATACTTCCAGGCAAGAGATCTTTTACCTTTATTCTCCCTTCTTCTTCCTGGAGGAGGACTCCAAGTTTCGGAGAAGCAGGTGGTGTGACAGGATTTGGAAAAAGCACAAAGCTCCCGATATCTTTATCAAGTTCTTCAGGGATTCCATTTATCAGTGTTGCATAGTCTTTTTCATTCAACCGGAAGGTCCTTTTCGGGATACCTGAACTGAATATGATGTGTTGTTCACCTGCAAGCACGACCATCTGGTAGTCCGGATTATCAGCCATAAATTGTGCGATGGAATGGGCCATGGTTTCATCCCAGAGTATCTGGGACTGGAAAAAGTAATTGAAGTTTTTCATATTGGACTTTTCATGGAGCATAAACGCCTGTCTCACCCTCTCTTTGTATCTCTCATCAGGCATATCGATATCCTGAGGGATCTCTTTCTTTTCCTCTTGAGTGAGGGAATCAAGTCCACCTTCCGAAACTTTCTTGACAATTTCTTCCCTGAGATTAAGAGCTACCACAGGAATTCCTTTTGCCTTTGCAAACTCAACAATCTCACGGTACAAATAATAATCATACTTCCACCTTTTGAAATATTCAGAAGCTTTCAAGAATTGCTTTTCACTCATGGCTCCTGAGAGGTAATTATCAAGATCCTTCTGGAATGGTTTCTGGAACATCTCCATGCCAATAGCAAACTTCCTGCCCCTTTGAGAAAGTCCCATGATGACTTCAAGTTGAACCTTATGATCTTCGTAATTTGGATGTCCCTCCCCGATATAAATGATGGGTTTATCAAGGACGGCATTCATTATCTCATTGAGATTCATCATCTTTTTTGGTTCAATCCCTAACACAGGTTCATAGAGGCTGAAGCTTATTCCTCTCTCAGTCTCTTCTGTTAATTTTTCTATATTTTCTCCGCCTTTGAATCTTATCCGGGAGTATTTACCGTAGCGGAATAATTTTCTTACTACAGGGTCTATCTCTTCTTTTGAATCGCCATTGGCGAAGGCTATGACCTTTTCAGAATTCAAGGGGTTTTGTTTTACAATGAGATTAAATCCAGCTTCAGGGTTACCGACTTTCCCAAAGAGTCTTTTGAGAACTGGTCCTTCAAAGCCCAAAACCAGGAGAGAGGAAGTTACGATGTCTTCGTCTTTTACTTCCTGTTCCTCTTTTGCTATAAATCCCTCTTTTATAAAGACATCGATTAAGGAAGAATATTTTTCCTTTTCCTTTTCTGGCAAAATAATAAGCTTTTCCTTATCCCCGAGAAGCCGAGCAATAACAGGTGGAATTTCTTTCTCCGTGAGCCTTCTCATAAGGTCGTAGTCTTCATCAAAAACTATCCTGAGGGCTCTTCCATCCACAGGAATCTCAAAAGCCTGCCTTGTCTTTTCAATCTGAAGGTTGTCCTTTATTTCACCATTTTCTGTAATGATTCTGACAGGCAGGGAAAGCTTATATGGCTTCCCTTTCTGAAGTATTTCAAAAGATACGGTCGGAACTCCCTTAAGTACAATGACCCTCATGTTCTTTACCTCAAGTGAAGGTATATCCTCCCTTTCAAGCCACTGGCTGAAAAACCATTCGAGGTTTTTACCTGATGCTTTTTCAAATGCTTTTTCTACATCCATCCACGAGGCTTTTGAAAATTTTTTCTCCTCAATTAGTCCACGTGATGCAACATAAAATGTATCTTCACCAACAAGGTTCTTGAGCATATGAAAAAGCATTGCGCCTTTTCCGTACCCAATGGCAGCTGATGCAAAATTTGTCCTTCCGGTGAAGTCCTTGAGCGGGGCTTCTTTCGGGGGGGCGACATAACTCTGATAGTCTATGAGAATCTTCTTTCTGTATTGCCATCCAGTACCTTTTTGCTCCTCATAGAGATGGTCTGATAGATAGGAGGTGATAGCCTCAAGCCAGTTTCCGCTTTTGTAGTCAACATAAACGTAATTTCCAAACCATTGATGAAGTATCTCATGCCCAAGGGAAGTCTCTGTAATGAAGGGAAGGTGTACAACAGCACGTCCTAAAAGGGTGAATGTAGGCATTGAATATCCTGTGGGTAGGATGTTCTCTACAACAGAAAAGCGTTTATAAGGATACGGGGCGAGGAGCTCTCCATAAAGAGAGAGGTATTTTTTTGTGTATTCCATGTAGGTTTCAGCAAGAGAGATATCTTCAGGAAAAAAATAGACATAAATCTCAATACCCTGATAACTTTCACGTTGCTCCATGTATGGGCCAGCTACCAGATTGATTCCACCAAGGGAATTCGGGAAATAGAATGAATACTCTGGGCCTTGAGCAGTGTCCGTAGTGCTAATCTCATCAGCCTCGGATATTGCTTTAAAACCTTGAGGAAGAAGTGCCTTAAGATGCCAGAAAGCCATGCCTTCAAAAGAGGGATACCATCCAGATGTCAGGGAAATTCCCCTATCGCTTACCATATTTTTTGAGACAACACCAACATTTTCAAGGTCTTCGATTACTACTGCTTCTTCTTTAAATAATCTTTCGTATGTTATTTCAAGTGTGCCTTTTCCCTTCAGTTTGAATGTTCCTTCTCTCAACTCGGGGGCAAGGGGTTGTCCATTAAATTTTTTGGACATGACCTGGAGGTTCTCTATAGAAATGGATCTCTCTCCATCTTCTGGAAAAATGATCTGTGCATTTCCCCTCAGGAGATTATTTTTTGTATCAAATGAGACAGAGAGATTGTAGATAGGAAGGTTTTCTCCTGATTCTGCGATGCCCGCAAGAGACAGTACCAATATAAGAATAGTAAGAATACGTAATTTCATTTGGATCTAAACTATGTATTGCCCTTCCTGCTTTTTATTTCATCCATCTTGTCAAGGATACTTTTTAACGCAAAAATCAACTCATGAGATAATCTCTGTATGGTGTCCACTCTCTCAATTGCCTTTAAAAGAAGGTCGTGTAACTCATCCTCTGTTACTGATGAGTCTACAAGTTCTAATGTTCCTTTTACAGCTATGATATGTTCGTCAAGCTCGCTTGATATTTCCTTGAGTCTGTCATTGCCTTTATCCATCTTCATCACCCTCTATATTTTATTCATTTTAAACCCATAGCCTTCTCAAGACTTGCCTGTGAGACCTTATAATTATAAAGGGTCTGTATGTAAGACAGTTTTGAGTTCGCCAGCAATACCTCTGCATCGGTGACCTCGATGGGATTTCCAACGCCGGCCGAGTATCTTCCGGTTGCGATTTCAAAGTTCTCCTGCGCCTGTTTCACTCCAAGTTCCGCCGTTGGAATACTGTCCTCTGCTTCCCTGAGATTTAAATAAGCCTGCTGCACCTCGAGGGATAAGGTCTGTCTCAATGACTCTTCATTCGCTCTGAGTACATTCAGATTCGCCTTCGCTTCCTCTACCTGATATCTTGTCAGAAAGCCGCTGAATAGTGGAAGTGAAAAGCTTGCCCCTATATTCCACCCTTTGTCAAGTGGGAAGGTATTTCCTGCATAGTCATAACCGGCAGTTCCGGTCAATGCTGGATAGTAGCCTTTCTTTGCAAGGTCAATTGAGGTTTCCGCTGCCTGTCTCTTTGCAATGATTGATTGTAAGTCAGGCCTGTTTTTGTATGCCCTTGATAGTGCATCTTCAAAGCTCATTTCGTATCTCTGGCACGAAAGGTTATCCTCAATAATATATTCAGGGGCTTCAGGGACGCCCATTGCATTGTTCAGATTTACTATTGCTATCCGGACTGCATTTTCTGCCTTTATTAGATTCAATTTCGCATTGCTCAAGTCCGCCTCTGCCTTAGTCACATCAAATTTCGGCTTTGTGCCCACCTCAAAAAAACCCTTTGCCTGCTCAAGGTGCTTCTCGAACTGTTTTACCGTATCGGCAGAAACATCCCTGTTGCGCCTTGCCTGCAATACCCCGTAATATGTCTGCTTCACATTAAGGGTTACCTGCTCTGACACATTCTCAAGGTCTGAGAGGGAAGAATCATAATTAAGATTCTGAATCTTCACCTGCGTTGGAGTTTTTCCAAAATCGAAGATGTTCTGGTTGAGGGTAACCCCTGTTGAATATGAATTAAATATTGCAGATCCGGATCTAAAACCAAACGATGTCCTTACGCCAACGGAAGTTCGAGAGGCACTTGATGTCCAATCTATCTGGGGATAATAATTTGCCTTTGCCTGACCAACCCTGCTCTGACTTGCGTCCGCTGTATTCGTGGCGGCAATAATAGCAGGCTGCATTTTGAGTGCTATCTGAATACATCTCTCCAGATTAAGAGATTCACCCTTTTTTATAATCTCTTCTGCTTCAACTTTAAGAGGCGTAATGGATATGACAAAAAATATGAAAGGAATAAACCATTTCATTTTAACCTCCAGTCGGGCTCTTCACGATCTCAGGTCCCTTCTTAATTTTGCGTTTTCTAAGCCAGGAGCTTACCTTTTCCTGGAACTTGTCCATATAATAAAAAACCACAGGTGTTATATAGAGTGTCAGGAGCTGGGAAACTAACAATCCTCCAACAACAGCCAGCCCCAGCGGACGACGGGATTCGGCGCCAACACCGAAACCGATGGCGATGGGTAATGTCCCCATCAGAGCAGACATGGTAGTCATCATGATAGGCCGAAAACGTATTACCGCTCCGTCATAGATTGCTTCCACGGGTGGCTTCCCTTCACGTCGTTGCGCTTCCAAGGCAAAGTCGATCATCATGATAGCGTTCTTCTTGACTATCCCCAGCAACATGATGACACCCACAAAGGCATAGATGTTCAGGTCCTTATGAAAGAGCATGAGGGTTAAGAGCGCCCCGAAACCTGCAGCGGGAAGCCCGGAAAGGATGGTCAGGGGATGGATAAAGCTCTCGTAGAGGATCCCCAGCACGATATAAATGATTAGGAGAGCCATTATCAATAGCAGCCAGAGTCCTTTCATTGATGACTGAAACGCCTGAGCAGCCCCCTGGAAGCTGGTGCTTACTGTTTGTGGCAAAGTTGCGCGTGCAAGTTTATCAACAATCGAAACAGCGTCACCGAGTGATACACCTGGCTTGAGGTTAAAGGAGATGGTAACAGCAGGTAGCTGGCCCAAGTGATTCACAGTAAGGGGACCTACGTCTCGGGTTTGATGAGTCAGGGCGTCTAACGGCACCAATTGACCGGTGCTTGAGCGGACATAGAGCATTGACATTGCCGAGGGGTCCATCTGGAATTTAGGTTCCAGTTCCAGGATCACCTGATACTGGTTGTTGGGAGCATAAATGGTCGAAACCTGCCGGGAGCCGTAGGCATAGTAGAGGGCATCCTCTACCTGCTGCGCCGTAATACCGAGGGCGGAAGCCCGGTCCCGGTCAATCTCAACATTTACCTGGGGATTCTTTATTTGAAGGTCGCTCGTCACGTCCTGGAGTTCGGGCAGTGCCCGCATCTTGCTTTCCAGTTCCACAGCTGACCGATAAAGTTCTACAGTGTCGGGGCTCTGCAGGGTAAACTGGTACTGGCTCTTGGTCAATTGACCGCCGATGCGAATAGAGGGAAGATTCTGCATGAACATCTGGATGCCCGGCACCTTTGAGACCTTTGGCCTCAGTTCCTGAATAATTTCGTCCGCGCTCAGTTTCCGGTCGTTTCGGGGTTTCAGGCGCATAAAAATCCGGCCTGAATTGTTCGCCACGCTGATTCCGCTGGCGCCCACGGCGGACATAAAGGCATCAATATTGGGATCCTTGGTAACTATGGCAGCCAGTTCCTTCTGGTGCTTCACCATGTCTTCAAAGGAAATACCCTGGGCTGCCTCGGTAAAGGCAAAGATCTGACCTGTATCTTCTGAGGGGAGGAATCCCATCGGAATTTTTGTGAAGAGAAAGCCCGTCGCCAGGGTGAGAATGACAGTAACTGCCAACGTAATCCGGCGGTAATTCAGAACCTGTCTTAGAGTCCTCTTATAGGTCTGCAGCATCGTATCAAAGAAGCGCTCCATAAAGAGGTACAAGCGGCCATGCCGCTCTGTACCAAGTGGGCGGATGAAGCGGCTACAGAGCATTGGGGTGAGCGTCAGAGAGACAAAACCCGATATCAGAATAGCCATGCTGATAGTCACCGCAAATTCGTGGAGGATTCTGCCGAGGATCCCGCCCATGAAGAGCAC
>JBGQMP010000073.1:0-6888 GCA_041500685.1 Thermodesulfovibrionia bacterium
CTGCAGACATCCTCTGTACTACCCAGTTTTCTGCAGCCTTTCCAATCACTGAATCTATATTATTAAGTTTATTCACAGTGCCTCTCACAAGCTCTTCTGCAAACTTCTTTACTTCTGTATTCTCTTTTTTGTCAGACCAGAAAGCTTCAAGATCTCTGTTCTCTAATTTTTCTATTTTAAAATCAATCTGGAATAGCATCTGTAGGGCGTATTCTCTTGCCTTGCGACGCTTCATAAAATAGTGAATAGTGAAAAAAGACCTCTCTTATAGCTTTTACTGATCACTGTTCACTCTTCACTGGTTACAGTTTTTTGAGGAGTTGTGCCATTTCAATAGCTGTTATTGCTGCATCCCACCCCTTATTGCCACTCTTTGTACCAGCTCTCTCGACAGCCTGCTCTATGGTATCAGAGGTTATGATGCCAAAGGCTATAGGAAGACCCGTCTCTATTGATGCTGAGGCAATACCTTTTGAAACCTCTGCAGCAATATATTCGAAATGTGGCGTCGCCCCTCGTATAATAGTGCCGAGGCATATGAGTGCATTATATGTTCCTTTCAATGCCAATCTCCTGGCTACCATAGGGATTTCAAAAGAGCCCGGAACCTTGATAATATCGATATCCTCTTCTTTTACTCCATGCCTCAAGAGGGCGTCAAGGGCACCATCGAGCAACTTGTTTGTAATAAAATCATTAAACCTGCTAACAACGATACCAAATTTTAGACCCTTTGCCTGGAGCTCACCTTCTATGATCTTCATCATATACCTCCATTACTCAACTTATACATTATCAAGCAAATGCCCCAACTTTTTCTTCTTTGTTCTGAGGTAGACAATATTCTTCTCATGTGGTGTTACCTCTATAGGAACTCTTTCCACCACTTTCAGGCCATAACCTTCCAGTCCTACGATCTTCCTTGGATTGTTCGTCATAAGTCTCATTTTCCTCACACCAAGGTCAACGAGTATCTGTGCACCTATACCATAGTCTCTGAGGTCAGGTCTGAAACCAAGTCTCAGGTTTGCCTCAACTGTGTCAAGACCCTTATCCTGCAACTCATACGCCTTCAGCTTGTTTATCAAACCAATGCCTCTGCCTTCTTGTCTTATATAGAGAATAACCCCATTGCCTTCTTTTTTAATCATCTCCATTGCCCTGTGCAACTGCTCTCCACAATCGCATCTCTTTGAACCGAAAACCTCACTGGTAAGGCACTCAGAATGGACCCTCACGAGTACATCATCTTCTGGTTTGATTTCACCTTTGACCAGGGCGACATGGACGCTGCTATCCATTTCACTGGTATAAGCGATAGCAATAAACTCTCCACCATATTCTGTTGGCATTTTTACTGTTACAAGCCTTTTTACAAATGACTCTGTCCTCATCCTGTATCTGATAAGGTCCTTTATGGTAACTATCTTGAGATTATGCCTTTTTGCAAATTCAATAAGCTCGGGCACCCTTGCCATTGTTCCATCGTCATTCATTATTTCGCAGATAACACCTGCTGGATAAAGCCCTGAAAGCCTTGCTAAATCAACGGACCCCTCTGTTTGTCCTGCTCTCTGAAGCACACCACCAGGTCTTGCCTTCAAGGGAAAGACATGACCAGGCCTCACAAGGTCTTCCGGTTTTGTCTTCAGGTCAATAGCAGTCCGTATCGTTGTTGATCTGTCTGCTGCCGAGATACCTGTTGTGACACCTTTTTTTGCCTCTATTGAGACAGTAAAGGCCGTCAAAAAGAATGATGTGTTCTCGGTTGTCATCATCGTGAGCTTCAGTTCATCTACCCGCTCCGGGGTAAGAGAAAGACAGATAAGACCCCTTCCATGCTTTGCCATGAAATTGATCGCCTCTGGCGTCACCTTCTCAGCTGCCATACACAGGTCGCCCTCGTTTTCCCTGTCCTCATCATCAACAAGGATAATCATCTTGCCCTTTGCTACATCATCTATGGCCTCATCAATTGTATTGAATTTGTACTTCTCCATTTCTAAGCCTCCAGAGAGGGTTCGAGGATTCAAGGATTCGAGGGCTCAACCCCCCTTCAATTCTCCCCTTAGTAAGGGGGGGACACAGAGGGGTGAATCCTTGACCCCTTGACTCCTATTACTTAATATATCCCTCTTCTGTTAATATCTCCCTAAATCTTGCGTCTCTGTCCATCCCCTTATTTAAAAATCTAGCAACATACTTCCCGATAATATCCACCTCGACATTCACGGTATCGCCAGGGCCTTTGAATCCCATCGTCGTAAGCCGTGCAGTGTGTGGAATAATCACGATAGTAAAACTATTTTTTAGTATATCAACAACGGTAAGACTTATTCCATCTACTGCAACCGAGCCTTTCTCTACAAGAAAGTGAATAATTTTTTCCGGTACTTCTATCTCTATCTTGAAGGCATCTCCTATGCCTGTCTTTGACCTTATCCTGCCTGTACCATCCACATGCCCTGAAACAAAGTGCCCTCCGAGTTTTGAGTCAGGACGGAGGGAAGGCTCAATGTTAACACGGTCACCAGGTTTCAGCAAGCCGAGGTTTGTAGATCTCAGTGTTTCTTCAGAGAGATCGAATCTCATAGTGGCATCTCTTATCTCAACGACAGTAAGACACGTTCCATTGACAGATATACTGTCACCTATCTTTGCATCCTTTATAACCTCTCTCGAATTTAGGAAAAGGTAGGCCATACCCCCTCTCCTTTCTACGGCAGTTACTTCTCCCATCTCTATGATGATACCTGTAAACATCTCATTCCTCTATGTCAACAGTAAACGTGAGGGTTTTTCGATATATTCCCAGTAAATCTACTACCTCAAACCATGAAGTTCTAATGCGTACACTCTTTGCTGTCATAGAGACTTCTATATCTTCCTTATTTATGGGTATCTTCAACTCCTGTGCCCGTTCAAATATCTTGTCCTTTATCTCTCCCTCATTTTTGTGTTCGAAGAAAACCCTCACAATTTCCTTTGCATCTGATTTAAAGGCTAAATACCGGTAATAGGGCATGCCGAACTTAATGCCCGAATAGACAAGAAAGGCAAGAATCAGAAGCCAAAAAAAAGTCTTTTTCATTTTACTAACCTCCCAATCCTATTAAACCTGAGCCATTTGTTAGGATCCCATGACCAGTAAATAATGAGGGCTTCACCTCTTATCTCCTTTACATCAACAAACCCCCAGTATCTGCTATCAAAACTCTGGTCGCGGTTATCTCCCATCACAAAGATCTTATTTTTTGGCACAATTAAAGGCCCGAAATTATCTCTCGGCTCACTCCACCTTGGTCTGATAATGCTGTCACCATGGTACACATAAGGTTCTTTTACTTCCTTCCCGTTTACAAAAATTGTCTTGTCCTTCGACTCCAGCGTATCACCTTCCGTAGCAATAACCCTTTTGATAAAATCCTTTTTAGGGTCTTCGGGGTATTTAAAAACTATTATATCTCCTTTCTCTGGTTTCCTGAATATCAAAAAACGCTTATCTGAAAAAGGGATATTTGTTCCGTATATAAACTTATTGACAAGTATGTGGTCGCCGATAAGGAGTGTGGGAATCATAGACCCAGAGGGTATCTTAAAGGCCTGTATGATATAGGCCCTAATAATGAGAGCAAGCAAGAGAGCCGTGATTATAGCCTCTGCGTATTCCCGTATAAGTCTTTTTCTGTCTTTTTTCATCTGTAGAATCTCCTGACTATTTGAAATAGGTCAACATTATTACATTATCTTCGTCTATTCTCATATTTCTCCATACCCGTGGAAGACAAGACCTGCTGAGCCAATAACCCCCGCCTCGTCTCCGAGTGAAGAGGGGATAATCTTTAGTGAATCAAAGAGTTCTTTAAATGCCCTTTTTGATGCCTCCTTTATTGCCTCTTGGATATATATATCCCATGCCCCTGCAAGTCCACCCGCAAGGATGATTGCCTCAGGGCTAATTACATTAATAATATTCGCGATTCCAATACCAAGATGTCTTCCTGATTCTTTAAGAACCTCTCTTGAGAGGCTGTCTCCTTCGAGAGCCGTTCTGTAAATATCCACTGCAGTTAACCGGTAAAAGTTACCACCACAGAATTGTTTTAGCATACTCTCTCTGCCTTTTTCGAGAGCAGATACCACTTTTGAAAGTATCGCCCTTGCTGATGCGTAGGCCTCGAGACACCCGGAATTACCGCAGTGGCATTTCTCACCATCTGCATTTATGGTCATATGCCCTATCTCTGCTGCCACATCGAGAAGTTTGTTATTCTTTATAATTCCACCTCCTATGCCTGTACCGAGAGTAAAAAGGACAAAGTCTGAGAATTCCTTCCCTGTACCAATCCATTTCTCCCCAAATGCAGCGGCATTAGCATCGTTCTCAATAAATACGGGTACTTTGAATTTTTCTCTTAATTCTTTTACAAAATTAATCCCTTCCAGGGCAGGGATATTTGGAGAGATCACTATCTTGCCACCTTTTCTATCGACAAGCCCTGCCACACCGAGACCAATTCCTGCAATATCCTCAGAAAAAAAGCTGTCTGACAACCTCAAGAGAGAGTCAAGAACCCTTTCAAATGTTGGCTCTGTCTTCTTCCTGATAATCTCACCGTCCCTCGTGACCAACGCTACCCTAAGATTTGTTCCACCGAGGTCAATACCTATGGCAAGTCTCCTATTCATTTCCTTCCCTATAGACCTCTATCGCTATTTCCGGACACATCTGTGCACACATAGCACAGCCAGTGCATTTCTCCTGATGTCTGGGTTGAGCAGGGAAAATTCCCTTTTCGTTGAATGTATCTTCAATAACAATCACTCCCAACGGGCACGCATCCATACAATAGGTACACCCTTTACAGAGCTCTCTATCTATTACGATGATACCTTTCATACAGCGCTCCTGAGTAATTCCTGCGCATGTTTAAGAGAGGCATCTGTAATCTTACCACTCAGCATTCGTGCTATTTCATCCTGTCTCTCCTTGCCTGTAAGTTCTTTTACCTCCACATACACCCTTCCATCTCTCTGTCTCTTATGAATCCTCAGATGGAAATCTCCTAAGGAGGCAATTTGTGGCAGGTGGGTTGTGCAGAGTACCTGGTATTTATTCGATATTTTCTTTAATTTCTTTCCTACGCTTTCTGCAGTCCTCCCTCCGATTCCTGCGTCCACCTCATCAAAAATCAGAACAGGGAGGTTGTCAACATCAGCAAGGATGCTCTTTAAAGCAAGCATAACCCTTGAGAGCTCACCACCCGATGCGATTTTTGTAAGTGGTTTTGGAGGTTCTCCGGGGTTTGCAGAGAAGAGAAACTCAACCCTATCAATACCCGTAGACGTGATAGATTCCTGCTTTATGTTTATCCTGAACTCAACATTACTGAAAGCGAGTTCTTTCAGTTCCTTTCCCACAAGCTCCTCTATCATTTTCGCTACCTTTTTTCTTTTTTCAGAGAGGGAGAGAGCAGTTTTAAGAAGCATCTTTTCTTTTTCCTCGAGCTCAGCCTCAAGAGACTCGAGCCTTTCATCTGTGAGCTCAAGTCCTTTGAGCTCTTTTTCTGCGCCATCCCGGTATCTCAGAATAGTTTCGAGACCTTCGCCATATTTCCTCTCAAGCCTTTTGATGATTTCAATCCTTTCTTCGATTTCGGCGAGCCTTTCAGGTTCAAGGTCATATTTATCCCTCAATCCCCTCAGGGAGATGGCTGCATCCTCAACGAAAGGAAGAGCTGACTGAAGTGAATTCAGAGTCTCAGATAAACTCTGATCTATAGATGTCATCTCTCTCACTTTTGCTAGTACAGAAGAAAGCCTCTCCGTGCAAGAACCCTCAGAACCGTAGAGCATTGAATAGGATGTCTCTGTTAATTCTTTTAATCTGCTCAAGTTTGATAGAATTTTCCTCTCTTCAATGAGTGTTTCTTTCTCTCCAGGTTTCAGAGAAGCTGCATCTATTTCATTCATCTGGAACCTGAGCAGGTCTATCCTGTGTTCCCTTTCTTTTACCTTTTGTTGTAAATCATCTTTTTCCCTTCTGAGTGTCTGAACCTCATGAAAAAGGGATTCAACCGTTTCTCTGTCATTGTGGAGTCTGCCGTATGAGTCGAGCAGGACTCTATGTTTATCTATATGCATAAGGCTTTGATGTTCATGCTGTCCATGGATATCAACGAGGGACTTCCCGACTTCTACAAGACCCTGCATGCTTACCATCGTATCATTTATGTATGCCCTGCTTTTGCCACCGGGAGCAATAGACCTTCTCAGGATCAGGCTGTCAGATAAATCAATACCAAGATCAAGGATATTGTTCCCCTCTCTATCGAAATATGCCTGTATCATCGCTTCCTTTTCACCTGACCTGACTAAATCTGCCTGAGCCCTGCTACCCAGGGCGAGGCCAAGAGCATCCACGATTATTGACTTCCCAGCACCTGTCTCACCTGTAAGCACATTGAGTCCGCTCTCGAACCTGACTGTAAGGTCATCAATGATTGCCAGATTCTTAATTCTCAGTTCTTTCAGCATCTAATGAAACACATATAATCTATCCCCCTCTTTCTTAAAGAGGGGTTAGGGGAGATTACAAATTTTCATATATCCTTGTAAGAGTCTAATATCTTACAGAAAACCCTTTCAGATCTCCTGTAAATTCTTCCCATTTTACCTCTATATTCGCAACTCTTGCACCGGGTGGGCCAGTGGAACATTTTTTAATAGCGTTCTCGATAAGCTCTTTTCCGCCTTCAAACACTGCTTCAACCCTGCCGTTGTAGAGGTTTCTTACCCAGCCGTTCAGTCCGAGGGTATGGGCAATATCCCTCGTAAATGACCTGTAAAAGACCCCCTGCACCCTTCCCTCGATGAATACATGAGCCC
>JBGQMP010000074.1:0-6858 GCA_041500685.1 Thermodesulfovibrionia bacterium
ACATGTTATATTACAAATGTTAGAGGAGGTCTTAGACTAATGTTCATTGTTCAGAAATATGGAGGCACCTCTGTTGGAAGCATAGAGAGGATAAAGGCAGTTGCAGAACGGGTTGTGAGAACCCAGAAACAGGGTAATCATGTTGTGGTCATCGTGTCTGCTATGTCAGGCGAGACAGATAAGCTCATCGGCCTCGCAAGTCAAATATCTCCAAGCCCTGATGAGCGGGAGATGGATCTTCTGCTCTCATCTGGAGAAAGGATAAGCGCTGCCCTTACAGCCATTGCGATAAGGGAACTCGGCTGCAAGTCTCTGTCTTTTACAGGAAGACAGGTAGGGATTATAACAGACAGCGTTCATACAAAAGCGAAGATAGAAAAGATCACAGGAGAAAGAGTAAAGCTTGCGATAGATGAAGGCATCATACCTGTTATTGCTGGATTTCAGGGGATAACAGAGACCTCTGATGTCACAACCCTTGGAAGGGGTGGCTCTGACCTTTCTGCAGTGGCCGTTGCAGCAGCACTTAAGGCAGACCTCTGCGAAATCTATACAGATGTTGATGGTGTTTATACAACAGATCCCAATATCGTTCCTGAAGCAAAAAAACTCGATAAGATTTCTTATGACGAAATGCTGGAGCTCACAAGCCTCGGCGCAAAGGTTCTCCAGACAAGGTCTGTCGAATTTGCAAAGAAATATGATGTCCCGTTGGTGGTCAGGTCAAGTTTCAGTGATAATCCCGGTACTTTCGTGGTTAAGGAGGACAAGGAGATGGAAAAGGTTGAAGTATCAAGCGTTGCCTATGACAAGAATCAGGCAAAGATAACAGTGACGGCAGTCCATGATAGGCCAGGGATTGCAGCAAAACTCTTTTATGCAATCGCGAACGCAAATATCATTGTTGATATGATTGTTCAGAATGTAAGCAGTGACGGAAAGGCAACAGATATATCCTTTACTGTCCCCAAGACAGACAGCAAGAAGGCTCTTACCCTGACTGAGGGGATTGCTGCTGAACTCGGCTCAAAGGGTGTTAATCTCAGGGAAGACATCGCGAAAGTCTCTGTTGTAGGTGTCGGGATGAGGACCCATTCAGGGGTAGCGGCAAAGATGTTCGAGACCTTTGCAAAACACGGCATAAACATCATGATGATCAGTACATCTGAAATAAAGGTCTCATGCGTTATTGAAGCAAAGTATACAGAGCTTGCTGTCAGGGTACTGCACGATGCCTTTGACCTTGGAGAGAAGTAACACATGCGCCAGGTAGAGGTTTACGATACCACATTACGGGATGGGTCTCAGGCAGAGGATATAGCCTTCTCTGTTGAGGACAAGCTCAGGATCACGGAAAAGCTTGATGAGCTCGGCATTCATTATATAGAAGGAGGATGGCCAGGCTCTAATCCAAAAGATGTTGAGTATTTTAAGAAAGTAAAAAAACTAGGCCTCGAAAACTCTAAGGTCGTTGCCTTTGGGAGCACACACAGGCCAAGGCACAGGGTTGATGAAGACACAACGATGAAGGCCCTCCTTGATGCAAAGGCCGAAATTATAACGATCTTTGGAAAGACCTGGGATTTCCACGTGACGGAAGCACTGAGGATATCCCTCGAAGAGAACCTCGATCTTATTCGCAATTCCATTGCCTACCTGAAAAGACATGTCAAGAAGGTATTCTTCGATGCGGAACATTTCTTCGATGGTCACAAAGGGAATCCTGAGTATGCAATGAAATGCCTTTCTGCCGCACAGGATGCAGGTGCAGACTGTCTTGTCTTATGCGATACAAATGGCGGGAGACTTCCGAATGAGGTAAGAGTTATTGTGGACTCCGTTATAAAGAGTGTCCGGATACCTGTTGGAATCCATGCACACAATGACTCAGAATGTGCTGTTGCGAATTCGATCGTAGCAGTAGAATGTGGTGCAACGCACGTGCAAGGCACGATCAATGGGCTTGGAGAGAGATGCGGCAACGCAAACTTATGTTCTCTCATCCCTGATCTTCAGATTAAACTCGGTATAGGCTGCATTCACGATGAACAGCTCAGGAGGCTCAGGGATGTATCAAGGTTTGTGAACGAGATTGCAAATGTGAGGCACTTTAAGAGGCAACCCTTTGTAGGAGACAGCGCCTTTGCTCATAAGGCCGGAATCCACGTGAGCGCGGTACGGAAAAGGCCGGAAACGTATGAACATATCAGCCCTGGACTCGTTGGTAATTCACAGAGGGTCTTGATATCAGACCTTGCTGGCAGGAGTAACATATTGAGAAAGGCAGAGGAATTCGGGATTAATCTTGACCCTGATTCTCCTCAGTTACAAGATATGGTTAATACCCTCAAGAACCTTGAAAATGAGGGTTTTCAGTTTGAGGGTGCAGAGGCATCTTTCGAACTCCTGATGAAAAAAGCCTTAGGTCTCCACAGGAGATTCTTTGACCTCATAGGTTTTAGAGTTATCATAGAGAAGAGAAAAGAAGGGGAAGACCCGATTAGTGAAGCAACCATCATGGTAAAAGTTGGTGGTCGTATTGAACACACAGCAGCAACAGGTAACGGCCCGGTCAATGCCATCGATAATGCCCTGAGAAAGGCCCTCGATAAATTCTACCCGGAATTGAAATACGTAAAACTCCATGACTATAAAGTCCGCGTCCTCACAACAGGAAAAGGGACGGCTGCAAAGGTTAGAGTCCTTATTGAATCAGGTGACGAGGAGAAGAGGTGGGGTACTGTAGGAGTCTCGGAAAATATCATCGATGCCTCCTATCAGGCACTTGTGGACAGCATAGAATACAAATTACTGAAAGATGGCACCAGCCAATGAAGAACATCAAACCCGCAATTTAAAGATACTGTATTAATTCCTTCAGTTACACATCCTGGGGTAGGATCTCAATGGAAGATTAAGACTTTCAAAATCCGTTATGGTAAAATGAAACGCTTTTAACTTTGATTTTTGAATTTAACAATAGAGGGGGTATGTATGTCAGACATAGAGGTAGACAAAATACGAAATGTAGCGGTTATCGCGCATGGAGGGGCAGGTAAGACCTCCCTGGTAGAGGCTATGCTTTTTAATGCAGGTTCTATCGACAGGCTCGGTAATGTCCAGGATGGAACGACAACAACAGATTATGAGCCTGAGGAGGTAGCAAGAAAGATTACGATCTCTTCTTCCCTTGCATTCTGTAACTGGAAGGATTGCAGGACAAACATCATAGACACACCAGGATTTATCAACTTTCTCGAGGATGCGAGAGGCTGCCTCAGGGCTGTTGATGGAGCAATCGTCATAATCAGTGCAATCTCTGGTGTTAAACCAGAAACCGTAAAGATATGGAGATATGCAGATGAATTTGAGGTGCCTAGGGTTGTCTTTATCAATAAAATGGACAGGGATATTGCAAACTTTTCGAGGGCTATGGGAGAGCTTGAAAAATCTTTTGAGAAAGAGGCTGTACCCCTTTGTATCCCTATTGGCTCAGGGGAAAATTTCTCTGGCATCGTTGACCTGGTAAAGATGAAGGCCTACACTTTCCATAATGGAAAGGCAGAGGAATCTGACATACCTTCTGAGATGATGTCAGAAATTGAAGAATACAGGAAGAAACTCGTAGAAAAAATTGCAGAGTCTGATGACACCTTGCTTGAGAGATACCTTGAGGGTGGCGGGCTCTCTGAAGATGAGATCATCAGTGGTATACGGGAAGGCTCTTTAACAAAGAGGTTTATACCAGTCACCTGTGGTTCTGCATTAAAGAATATAGCAATTCCTCATCTCCTTGATGCGATTCTCTTGTGCCTCCCTTCACCAGTAGAGATGGCACACCTATCATCCATTAAAGGCAAAAATCCGAAGGACGGGAAAGAGGTTGAAAGGAAACCCTTGAAGACGGAACCCCTTTCTGCTTATGTATTCAAAACCATAGCAGACCCTTATGCCGGGAGGCTCTCTGTCTTCAGGGTGTATTCTGGAATGCTCAGGGCTGACTCTACTGTCCTGAACACATCAACGGGTGCAAAGGAAAGAATCGGCCAGGTCTTTTATCTCATGGGTAAAAAACAGATATCTGCACAGACCATAGGGCCGGGTGAGATAGGTGCAGTGGCAAAACTCAAGGAAACATTTACAGGAGATACCCTTTCTGATGATGCCCGTCAGATTATCTTTGAAAAGATGAGATTCGCTGAACCAATAATATCTTATGCAATTGCACCCAAGAGCAAAGGTGATGAAGAAAAAGTAGGCGTCGGCCTTCAGAGGATACTCGAAGAGGACCCGACTCTCAGGTTTCAAAGGGATGAGGAGACGAAGGAAATGCTCCTTTCAGGAATGGGGCAGGTCCATCTCGAAGTGACAATCGAGAGACTCAAAAGGAAGTTTGGTACAGAGGTCTTGCTGAAAACTCCTAAGGTCCCTTACAGGGAGACGATTAAGGCCGCAACGAAGGCACAGGGCAGATACAAGAAACAGTCAGGTGGCAGGGGCCAGTATGGTGATTGCTGGTTAGCGATAGAGCCGCTCCCAAGGGGAGGCGGATACGAATTCCTCGATAAGATTGTTGGGGGTGTAATCCCTCAACAATACAGGCCAGCCGTTCAGAAAGGAGTAGTGGAAACAATGCATGAAGGTATCATTGCAGGCTATCCTGTCGTTGATTTAAAGGTAACCCTCTATGATGGTACCTATCATACAGTAGATTCATCAGAAATGGCATTTAAGATCGCAGGCTCTATGGCTTTGAAAAAGGCATTCCTGGATGCAAAGCCTATAATACTTGAGCCTATAATGAAAGCCGAGGTTGTAACTCCCGACGATACCCTCGGTGCAGTAATAGGTGATCTTAATTCAAAGAGAGGCAAAGTTCAGGGAGTAGAACCGCATTCAGGCGGAACCCAGAAGATCGTTGCCCTCGTGCCTATGTCAGAAATGCTCACCTATGCAAACCAGCTCCATAGCCTCACCTCAGGAAGAGGGCTTTATTCAATGGAATTTTACCATTACGAAGAGGTGCCCAGCTATATCGCACAGAAGTTAATTGCAGAGCGAGAGGCTAAGAAAAAGGAGAAGGCAGAGGAAAAGTGAAAATCCTTCCTAATGATTATAAGAACACCCTTAATCTTCCCCAGACAGACTTTCCGATGAAGGCAAATCTCACTGAGAGAGAGCCAATAATAATGAGCCTCTGGGAAAAAAAGAAGATATATGAAAAGATCCAGGATAAGAACAGAAAAAATAAACATTATATCCTTCATGACGGGCCACCCTATGCGAATGGCCCTATCCATATCGGCCATGCCCTGAACAAAATCCTTAAAGATGTAATTATCAAATACAAATCCATGAACGGCTTCTACTCACCGTATGTGCCTGGCTGGGATTGCCATGGTCTGCCGATAGAATTGCAGGTTGACAAGAATCTCGGCATGAAAAAAGAGGAGGTTAATATCCTCGAAAAGAGGAGTCTCTGTAGAGAGTATGCTGCTCAATTTGTTGACATCCAGAGAGATGAGTTTAAGAGACTCGGGGTCCTGGGTGACTGGTCATCACCTTACCTCACCATGTCTTATAACTATGAGGCATCCATAGTCAGGGAGTTCACTCATTTTGTAAAAAAAGGGTATGTCTACAGAGGGAGGAAGCCTGTACATTGGTGCCCATCCTGTGTTACAGCCCTTGCAGAGGCAGAAGTGGAGTATGCTGATAAGGAATCGCCCTCCATTTACGTAAAGTTCAGGGTTCGTGATAAAGATATAAAAGAAAAATTACCAGCCCTAACTGAAAGAAAGGTCTTCATTATCATATGGACAACAACCCCCTGGACGTTGCCTGCGAACCTTGCCCTTGCAGTCCATCCTGATGTTGAATATGTTGCGGTTGAAAGCGGGGATGAGGTTTATATTGTTGCTGAAGGGCTTCTCAATACTCTGAGAGAAAAGCAGATACTAAAGGGTGAGATTCTTTTACAGGTTCAGGGCAAAAACCTCGAAGGTTTAATTACAGAACACCCCTTTATTGAGAGGCAGTCAAGGGTACTTCCCGGAGATTTTGTCAACACCGGTGAGGGAACAGGTATTGTGCACATTGCACCTGGCCACGGAGAAGAGGACTATGAGATTGGGACTAAATACGGACTTGATATTTATGCACCCGTTGATGATAGAGGAAGATTCACAAAACAGGCAGGAGAGCTTGAGGGGCAATTCGTCTTCAAGGCAAATGTGAGAATAATAGAGATTATGAAAACGAAGGATGCCTTGATAAAAGAAGAGAGGGTTACTCATTCTTATCCCCATTGCTGGAGGTGCAAGAAGCCCGTTATCTTTCGTGCAACGGAACAGTGGTTTATCTCAGTCGAACACAATGGCTTGCAGAGTCGCTGTCTTGAGGAGATTGATAGAGTCAACTGGATTCCCAACTGGGGGAAGGACAGGATATATGGTATGGTCTTAAACAGACCTGACTGGTGCATATCGAGACAGAGGGCATGGGGAGTACCAATAATACTGATAAAATGCGATAGCTGTAACGCATTTATTAATGAAGAGAAAGTCTTTGAAGGGATTGTACGATCTTTTGAAGAAAAAGGTGCTGATATATGGTTTGTAAAGGAAGTAAATGAATTTTTGCCATCGGGATATGCCTGCAAAGAATGTGGCGGCAGATCATTCAAAAAGGAAATGGACATCCTTGATGTCTGGTTCGACTCCGGTGTAAGCCATGCTGCCGTCATGGAGACGGATAAAAGGCTGAGCTGGCCTGCTGATATATACCTTGAAGGGAGTGACCAGCACAGGGGATGGTTCCAGAGCTCCCTCCTTGCTTCTGTGGGAACAAGAGGGAGGG
>JBGQMP010000075.1:0-6856 GCA_041500685.1 Thermodesulfovibrionia bacterium
AATTCTTCTGCGTCTGCTTCCATCAATGATATTGTGATTTCTCCTTTCCTTTTTCGTCATGGAGTTTATTATTGCTTCAACCTTTACCAGTTCCTTTTCATCAACTTCCAGATTTTTCATCTTGTTAAAACCTGGAATCATACTGAGTATATTTTCCAATGGCCCCATACTCCGCAGCTTTTTGAGATGCTCTCTCAGGTCATCAAAGGTGAAGGACTCGTCTATAATTGTCTTTTGAAGTTTTTCTGCCTCTTCCTGGTCAAAAGATTTCTGTGCCTTTTCTATTAGGCTCAAAACATCGCCCATGCCGAGTATCCTTGAGGCAATCCTCTCTGGATAAAAAGGCTCAAGCATGTCAATCTTCTCTCCGACACCGATAAATTTTATCGGTTTTCCTGTTATCGCCCGTATAGAGAGCGCTGCACCACCTCTTGCATCACCATCCATCTTGGTGAGTATTATCCCATCAATGCCCACCTGCTTATCAAAGTTCCGTGCAATATTCACTGCATCCTGTCCTGTCATTGCATCTGCGACAAGGATGACCTCTTTCGGTAAAATCTTTTCTTTTATCTTTCTTAACTCAGTCATTAGAGATTCATCAATGTGCAGTCTTCCAGCAGTGTCAAAAATAACAACATCCCTTGCATCAAGTTTTGCTTTTTTTATTGATTCCTCACACAGACTGACAGGATCTTTGATCTCTGTAGAAGAATATACTGGCATATTGATCTGTGAGCCCAGAGTAACAAGCTGGTCTACTGCAGCAGGTCTCTGAAGATCTGCTGCCACAAGCATAGGTCTTCTTCCTTCTTTCTTAAAGTTCTTTGCGAGTTTTGCAGCTGTCGTCGTCTTACCTGAACCATGCAAACCTACAAGCATTATGACCGTCGGGGGATTCGGAGATAGTTGAATTCTGCTGTTCGTCTTCCCAAGCAGTTCGCAGAGTTCATCATTCACGATCTTTACGACTTGCTGTCCAGGTGAAAGGCTCTCGAGAACTTCCTTCCCAATGGCTTTATCTTTAATCTTCTGGACAAAATCTTTTACAACTTTGAAATTAACGTCAGCCTCTAAGAGCGCGAGTCTGATCTCTTTCAGTGCGATCTCAACATCCGCCTCTTTTAAAAGCCCCTTCCCTTTTAACTTCTTGAAGATGGATTCTAATTTGTTGGTGAGTGTTTCAAACATATATGGAAGTGCCTCAATCACTCTGATAATAGGAAAGACTATAGAGTCTTGCTGGCCTTATAGTGATGACTATATCAGACTCCTTACATATTAAGAAGAGAATCTATTTTTGCCTTTAACTGTTGTTTTGGTACGGCACCTACTATGGAATCAAGAGTGCGACCATCCTTGAAAAACATAAGGGTGGGTATGCCCATGATGTTATATTTGCTGGCAATATCAGAATTTTCATCAGTATTGAGTTTCATAAACTTCATTCTTCCTTGGTACTCCCTTGCTAACTCTTCAACGGTAGGCGATACCATTCTACAAGGAGCGCACCATGCAGCCCAGAAATCAACCATGATAAGCCCTTGAGCTTTAATCACCTCGCTGTCCCACGCGGATGATGTAACATCAAGTACACCTTCTGCCATAAGAACCTCCTATAGACCCCGCTTATTGGGCAAGGTAAATAATGTAATTATTAAATTATATTTTTTGTAATAAATCTTTGTCAACAGTACAGATTGATCCCATATTTTGGTTAGATACATTTTTATGAGCAAAAAGGGAAAATTTTCTTGACATGTGTGATTCGCTTAGTGATGCTATATGAGACGGATCGTAGTGTATTTACAGTCCTATAGATGGATGCACTCTCTATGAGGTGTTCTCCATGATAACACCGAAGGCATATGGGAAAAGATTATGAAATGTCCTCATTGCCAACATGAGAATACGTCTTCTGCAAAGTTCTGCATAGAATGTGGTTTCCAGATTACTCCTGATCAAGATGTTGTTAAGACCCTTTCCGAAGAACGGAAATTTGTAACTGTGATGTTTGTCGATATTTCCCGATTTACTTCAATATCCGAACAGATGGATCCTGAACAGGTAAGAGATCTGATAAGTGCCTGTTTCGAACATTTGGTACCTATTGTGACAAAGTACGGTGGCAAGCCGGAAAAGTATGTTGGTGATGCGATTATGGCAGTCTTTGGTGTTCCCATCTCCCATGAGAATGATCCGGAAAGGGGTCTGCGAGCAGGCTTGGAGATGATGGAATCAATGGCGTATTTTAATGTAGCTCATTCCACAGGTTTAAGCCTTCATACCGGGATCAATACGGGTATGGTCATTGTAGGGGGCATTGGCATGAGCGAGCAACAAGAAGTAATGGGTGATACCGTTAATGTTGCTTCCAGGTTGAAAGATCTTGCAAAACCAGGGCAGATCTTTGTAGGGCCTACCACCTATCGTTTAACGAGGAGTATTTTCAATTTTCAAGAACTCGGGCCAATCAGGTTAAAAGGCAAGACGAAACCTGTCTCAGCATATAGGTTACTGAGTATTCCAAGGCGCTCATATCACGTGAAGAAGCATTCAGTTCGGAGAATAGGCTCACCGATGGTCGGACGTAATATTGAATTTTCCTCTTTCATCGGGAACATAGGTCGTCTTCTGGCAGGTCAGGGAAGTATTATGTCCGTCGTTGGTGATGCAGGCCTTGGTAAATCACGCCTCTTGGCAGAGGTGAAGAAACAAGTCACAGGATGGAACCTGCTTTGGCTGGAAGGCAGAGCCCTTTCCTTTAGCAAGGCAATCAGCTACTGGCCGTTCCTTCAGATCATTAAACATTGTTCTGGAATCACTGAGGAAGATGATGAAAGAGAGGCCTGGGAGAAACTTGAAAGAAAAGTCACGTCCCTGTTTCCAGGTCAAGTGGCAGAAATTCTCCCTTATCTCGCAAGTTTATTAGCTCTCGAAGTAAGGGATGGATTAGAAGAGCGTGTCAAATACCTGGATGGAGAGGCTATGGGTAGGCAGATCTTTCGGGCAACACGAAGATTTTTTGAGCAACTCTCCTTGAGGCACCCTTTGCTTCTTGTCTTTGAGGACCTCCATTGGGTTGACCAATCCTCAATAGATCTTTTAGAACATCTCTTCCCCCTTGTCAGAAAAGCCCCTCTTATGATCTGCTGTGTCAGTCGTCCACACCGTCACTCCCCGTCAACACATCTGCAAGAGGTATCCACAAGGGATTATGCTGACCGTTATACCGAAATTGCCATTGCTCCTCTTTTAACTGTCGATAGTACTGAACTTCTTAACAATCTTGTAGAGATTAAAGAACACACTTCAAGATTAGTCGATTTAATCTTGCAGAAGGCCGAAGGAAATCCTTTCTTTCTGGAAGAGGTAGTCCGCTCGCTCTTAGATATTGGAGCCGTTGAGCAGAATATGTCAACAGGTCGCTGGCAGATCACCAAAACAATAGAAAATATCACTATACCTCATACGTTACGAGGAGTAATTGTGGCTCGTATTGACAGCCTTGCCGAAAACACCAAAGAGGTACTGAAGATTGCATCTGTAATCGGACGTAGTTTTTTCTATCGAGTGCTCAAGGCTGTTTGCGAAGATAAAGAGGGATTAGACATGCACCTGGAGAAGTTGCAACAATTAGAACTCATCCGCGAAAAGAGCCCTTTTCCAGAAATCGAGTATACCTTTAAACATACACTGACCCAGGAAGTTACGTATGAAAGCATTCTCTTGAAACGTCGGCGTGAACTGCATCGTCGGGTAGGACAATGTTTTGAAGAGCTGTTTGCAAGCCGTCTTGAAGAGTTCTATGGCCTTCTTGCCTATCACTTTGCACAGGCAGAAGATTGGGAGAAAGCCCAGGATTATCTGTTTAAAGTTGGCGACCGTGCAGTGAAGGTGGCTGCTGACGCTGAAGCCCTGTCCCACTACCAGCAAGCAATGGCTGCTTATGAGCGCGCTTTTGGTGACCGGTGGAATCCATTACAACGTGCAGTACTGGAGCGCAAAATGGGTGAAGCCTTTTTCAGACGGGGAGAACATCATAAAGCTGCTGAATATATGCAGCGGGCATTGACTTACATTGGAAGTCCCTATCCAATCTCACGCTGGGGTATCCGAATAGCCATTGCCAGGGGACTTCTGGAACAGCTCTGCCACCTTTGGCTACCAGGCTTGTTCGGTCGTCATGAACTTGGCCGAGACGACTCTGCAGTAGAAGAGCGGTCACGCATTTACGAGGTGACCGGCTGGATTAACTATTTTATCGACAGGGAACGCCTTTTACTTGATGCAATAACGTTACTAAACTTCTCAGAACAGAGTGGGTTTTCACTCGGAATTGTCCAGGGATGTATGGGAGTAGGTTTAATTTTAGACCACATACATATGTTCTGGCTTGCCGAGAGATACCATCAGCGTGCTGTGACACTTGCAGAGCAGATCAAAAACCCTATAGCCGCAGGTCTTTCCTACCTTGGACGAGCAATACATGAAGACGTCCTCGGTAAGTGGGAAGCAGCTATTGAGGATTGTCAAAAGGCAGCAGAAGCTTTTTGGATAGCAGGCAATCTTCGTGGATGGGGAGCTGCAAACTCACTTCGTGCCGAACTGCTTCATTTCAAGGGAAATTTTACCCAGAGCTTCGAAATATTCCAGAATACCGCCCAGGTAGGCCAGGAAGGAGCTGATCACCAGATCTGGGGTTGGGGATTGTGGGGACTGGGGCTCAACCTCGTGTTTTCCGGTACCTTTGGTGAAGCTGAAGAACGCCTGCAGAAATCCATCGAGCTGCACATGACGATACCTGATTATCAGGGGATGATAGATGCAAAACGTGATCTTGCAAGGTGCTATCTGTGCCAGGGCAAGCTGAAGCAAGCCCTGGAAGTATTGGAAAAGGGTGAACAAGTTGTGGCAGAGCAAGGGTTGAAAGGACCACCTATCACCCGTCTGCACAATGTCCTTGCAGAGGCCTATCTTGCTAACGCAGAGAAGTCGGAAGGACTTGAAAAAATCGAGATAATCAAAAAAGCAAAGCGTGCTTGTTGGAGAGCTCTGAAAGAAGCCAAAGTTTATCGTGGTGCTTTGCCACACGCCTATCGTGTACAAGGCTCCTATGAATGGGGTAATGGCAGGTTTGCTGTTGCCCGAAAGTGGTGGCAACGAAGTTTATTTTCCGCAGAGAAGTTGGGAGCACGTCATGATCTTGGCATGACATACCTCGAAATGGGAAAACGGACAGGAGATCCCCACTTATTGAAGCGTGCCGAGACGATTTTTGATGAAATTGGTGCCAAACTTGACCTTGCGAAGACACAACAGCTTTTAAATTTAAAATAAAATTAGACTGGATAAGCCCGTTTGATTTTAATGGCTCTGTCTAAAGGGTTTTCTGCCTGATAAATCTGGATGTACTCTTCAGGAGTTACATTATGTGTTACCCCTACGCCGTCCCTATGAAAGCAGGGAAATAATAAATGAATTGGATTCTTGTTTTCACAGGAAACCCTGGATTCCGCATCTCGATGCGAGTCTTCGCGAGAGTCGCTCCGACAACTGCGGAATGCCAGCGAGAAGCATCTCTTTTGGAAGCTTTTTACACCTGATGTCCTGATTTTTGAGAGTTAGTTCATTGACAGTCTTGAGCTTTTCTGTTATGTTTTAAAAATGAAAAAGTATCTTCTACTTCCTGTTATCTTAATGATTCTTCCCTTCCATAAAGATTCCTACGGCTTTGATATTACCGGTTTACAGCCTACCCCTCCCTATGGAGTATTTTCTACTTTCAGTGCTGATAGTCTTCCAAAAGGCAAGATCGCTCTCTCTACGGATGCTGAAATCATGTTTGATCCAGATTTTTACCGGTTTTTATTCAAGACAGCATATGGTATTACCGATACCATAGAGCTTAATATGACTATTCCTTATATTCATAAATGGGCTGACTCAATAGACGGATTTGAGGATATCGCTATCGGGTTAAAGCATAGGTTTTTAGATGAAAGTAAGCATGGGGTGTCCGTAGCATATATTCTGAATGCTTCCATACCATCAGGACACGATGAGTTCAGTACAGATGGTTGCTTTGGTGGTGGTCTCATTGTCAGTAAGAGGGTGGGTCCGGTCAAGGGGCATGTGAATTTTTTTTACGAAAAGCCCGGTAAAGGGAGTCTTCATGAAGAAATGATTTTAGCAGCAGGTCTGGACTTTGCCGCTGGCCATAATGTTAAGATTCTTGGTGAATTATACTCAAAGAAAAGTTATGATTCTAACAAATTTGATTCCTCGGAGGTAAGGGTTGGTTATAGGATAAAGGCTACCGACATGATATATACGACCTTAGGTATTGGCTTTGATATTAACAGTCAGGATCCTACGTATAGGATATTGCTCTCTGTGAGCTTCTTTTTACCACATGAAAAAAAGGTTATTAAAAAGATATATGAAGAGGAGTAGGTAGGAAATGTTTGATATTGGCATGCCAGAGTTGATCGTAATATTTATTGTTGCTCTTCTTGTCTTCGGGCCAAAAAGGCTTCCTGAATTAGCAAGGGCAGCTGGCAAAGGGCTTGCTGAATTAAAAAAGTCATTACACGATGTAAAGAGGCAGGTGGAGACTGAATTTAAGGAAACCACCTCTGATATTCAAGAGACAATAAAGGTTGGTGAGGATGGGTCAATTGCCAAAGGGCTTGTTGATTTGAAAAAGTCATTACTGGATATAAAGAAACAGGTAGAGGATGGGTATAAGGGAGCTTTAGATACTTCTATTGACCGACGGCCAGTAACGGGCACAAATGAGAATATTGAAGAAGAAATAGAGGAGGAAGAAGAAGAAGAGGAGGAGGAAGAAGAA